>CAXSHC010000207.1:0-5904 GCA_964236745.1 uncultured Acetobacteraceae bacterium | reverse complement strand
CCAGGCCTGAGCGCTGGATGGGCTTGAGGAACCGCGACGGGATGATCTTGTCGGTGTCGATGTTGGCTTCCGGCAACGGGGCGGCGATCCCGGTCAGGACGGTGAAGGGCTGCATCACACGAGCTCCCTGACGTCGGTCAGCCGCCCGGTCACGGCGGCGGCGGCGGCCATGGCTGGCGACAGGAGGTGGGTGCGTCCGCCCGGGCCTTGGCGCCCCTCGAAGTTGCGGTTGGAGGTCGACGCGCAGCGCTGGCCGGCGGAAAGCTTGTCGGGGTTCATGCCCAGGCACATGGAGCAACCGGCCTCGCGCCACTCGAAGCCCGCGTCGAGGAAAACGCGGTCGAGGCCTTCCTGCTCGGCCTGCCACTTCACCAGGCCGGAGCCCGGCACCACCATGGCGCGCACGCCCGGCGCCACGTGGCGACCGGCCGCCACCTTTGCCGCCGCTCGCATGTCCTCGATGCGGCCGTTGGTGCAGGAGCCGATGAACACCGCGTCCACCGGCACGTCGGACAGCTTCTGGCCAGGAGCCAAACCCATGTAGTCCAGCATGCGCTGCATCTGGATGCGACGGGCATCGTCGGTGGCGGTGGCGGGGTCGGGCACGGTGCCGGTGATCGGCACCACGTCCTCAGGGCTGGTGCCCCAGGTGACCAGGGGGCTGATGGCGGCGGCATCGAACTCGACCACGGTGTCGTAACAGGCGTCGGAGTCGGAAGCCAGGGTGCGCCAGTACGCGACAGCCTGCGCGAAGGCCTCCCCCTTGGGGGCGAAGGGGCGGCCTTCGACATAGGCGAAGGTGCACTCGTCGGGTTCTATCAAGCCGGCCCTGGCGCCGGCCTCGATCGACATGTTGCAGATCGTCATGCGGCCCGCCATGTCGAGCGCGCGGATCGCGGAGCCGGTGAACTCGATCACGTGGCCGGTGCCGCCAGCGGTGCCGATGCGGCCGATGATGGCCAGCATCACGTCCTTGGCGGTGACGCCGGGCGCGAGCGTGCCCTCGACTGACACCTTCATGTTCTTCGCCGGCTTCTGCAGCAGGGTCTGGGTCGCCATGACGTGCTCGACCTCGGAGGTGCCGATGCCGAAGGCGAGTGCGCCCAGGGCGCCGTGGGTCGAGGTGTGGCTGTCGCCGCAGACGATGGTCATGCCCGGCAGCGACAGGCCCTGCTCGGGGCCGATGATGTGCACGATACCCTGCTCGCGCGAGGCAAGCGGGAAGTAGGGTACGCCGAACTCCACGACATTGCGCTCAAGCGTCTCGACCTGGAGCCGGCTTTGCGGCTCGGCGATCGGCACGGAGCGGTCGGTGGTGGGCACGTTATGGTCCACCACCGCCACCGTGGCATCGGGGCGGCGCAGGCGGCGGCCGGCGGCGCGCAGGCCTTCGAAGGCCTGCGGGCTGGTCACCTCGTGGACGAGGTGGCGGTCGATGTAGAGGATCGCGGTGCCGTCGGCGAGGCGGTCCACGACGTGCGCGTCCCAGATCTTGTCGAACAAGGTCGGCATGGCAATCCTCCCGAGGGTCTACTCCGCGGCGGCGGTCGGTGCGATCACGCGCGCCTTCTCGGCGATGCGGGCCGACTTGCCGCGGCGGCCACGCAGATAATACAGCTTCGCGCGGCGCACGTCGCCACGGCGCACGACGAAGATCTCCGCGATGGTGGGTGCGTAGAGCGGGAACACGCGCTCGACGCCCTCGCCGTAGGAGATCTTGCGCACGGTGAAGTTGCTGCCGAGGCCCTTGTTGGAGCGGGCGATCACCACGCCCTCATAGGCCTGGACGCGTGTGCGCTCGCCTTCCACCACCTTGACCGACACGCGCACGGTGTCGCCGGGCGCGAAGCGGGGCACAGCGCGGGCCTCGGAAAGGCGGGCGATCTGCTCGGCCTCGTATTGCTGGATGACGTTCATGGGTGGTGCTCCTGGAAACGATCGGTCGTGGCGGTATGAGGCGTGACAGTGTGGGCGGCCCACAGGTCGGGGCGGCGCGTGCGCGTCGCGTCGCGTGCCTGGGCGTCGCGCCAGGCGGCGATGGCGGCGTGGTGGCCGGACAACAGGACCGGCGGCACCGCGCGCCCCTGCCAGTCGGCCGGCTTGGTGTAATGCGGGTATTCGAGCAGGCCGTCGGAAAAGCTTTCCTCGGTGGCGCTGTGTCCGCAACCCATGACGCCTGGCAGGAGGCGGATGCAGGCGTCGAGCAGCACCAGGGCGGCGGGCTCGCCGCCGGACAGCACGTAGTCGCCGATGCTGAACTGCTCGAAGGCGTGGTGGTCGAGCACGCGCTCGTCCACGCCTTCAAAGCGGCCGCAAAGCAGCGTGATCCCGGGACCGGTAACGAAGCGGCGTATGTCGGCCTGACGCAGCGGACGGCCACGCGGGGTAAGATAGACCAGGGGCAGCGAATCGCGGCCAGCGGTGGCGGCGGTGATGGCCGCATCCACCACGTCCGGACGCATGACCATGCCGGCGCCGCCGCCGAATGGCGTGTCGTCCACGGCGCGGTGGCGGCCCAGGCCGTGCTGCCGCAGGTCGTGGGTGTGCAGCGACCAGATGCCTTCTCCCAGGGCGCGTCCAGCCAAGGATTGGCCGAGCGGTCCGGGAAACATGTCCGGGAACAGGGTGAGGATCATGGCCCGCCAGGTCACGGCGTGGCCTCGATCAGGGCGGCCAGCATCGGGGCATCGAGCGCGTCGGCCGGCACCTCGACCTCGTCGGGCATCGCCACCACGATGCAGCCCAAAGCGAGATCGACCACCGGAACGCACAGCCGGGTGAAGGGCAGCAATACGGTAGCGGGAGCGCTGCCCAGCTCCAGCATCGGGCCGGCACCGTAGTCATGCACCGCCAGCACGGGGCCGAGCGTCCGCTCCCCGGCTGCCGTGCGCTCCACCGCCTGCAGGCCGACCAAGTCGGCGAGGTAGAACTCGTCCGCTTCCGGTTCGGGCAGGCGATCGCGGCTGATGTAAAGGCGGCGGTTGACCAGGCGCGCGGCCTGGTCACGGTCACGAAGCGGCTGGCCGGCATTGTCGATCAGCTCGGCAATGCCGTCACCACGCCAGCGCAAGGTCCAGGCGCCGCCTTGGTCGTCGGACAAGGCGCCATAGGCGGACAGGTCGGTCGGCACGGCGGCATAGCTGTGCACGCGCACGAGGCCACGCACGCCGTGCGGCCGTCCCACCACGCCCATCAGGATGCGCCGGTCGTCCATGATCCTGCCGGTCGTTCCGCCCGCCGTGCCCGGTTCAGGCGGCGGCGGCGTTTGCAGCGGCGCGCTCCTGCGCCTTCTTCTTCGGCGCCGACTGCTTCGGCTGCTCGCGGTAGGCGGGCATCGCCGTCAGGCCGGCATGGCCTAGGAAGCGGGCGACGCGGTCGGTCGGCAACGCGCCCTGGCTCATCCAGTGCAGGATGCGCTCACCGGCAAGGTGCACGCGGTCGTCGTGCTCGGCCGGAAGCATCGGGTTGTAGCTGCCGACCTTCTCGATGAAGCGGCCGTCGCGCGGCGAGCGGCTGTCGGCCACCACGATGTGGTAATATGGACGCTTCTTGGCACCGGCGCGGGCCAGACGGATCTTGAGGCTCATCTTAAGCTTCCTGTTCCAACATACTGATAATGCTGTTAATGTGGACGTTGCGGCGGCATGCCACCGGGCGGACGACCCTGCGGCATAAGGGCGGACAGGCCGTGACGCATCAAACCTTTGGCGCCGAGCTTGTTGATCCGCTTCATCATGGTCGACATATCGTCGAACTGCTTCAGCATCCGGTTCACCTCCTGCACGGAAGACCCTGATCCTGCGGCGATCCGCTTCTTGCGCGAGGCCTTGATGATGTCGGGCGTGCGTCGTTCCGCCTTGGTCATGGACGAGATGATCGCGGTGTGGCGCTTCAGGATGGAGGTGTCGAGGTCCTTGTCGCCGAGCTGGTCCTTGAGCTTGCCCATGCCAGGCAGCATGTCGAGGATGCCGCCGATTGAGCCGAGCTTGTCGATCTGCCTGATCTGCGAGGCGTAGTCGTCCAGGTCGAACTTGCCGCGCATCATCTTGAGCGCGAGCTTCTCGGTTTCCTCCTGGTCGAGCGTCTCGGACGCCTTCTCCACCAGCCCGGCGAGGTCGCCCAGGCCCAGGATGCGGCCGGCAACGCGCTCGGGATGGAAATCCTCCAGCGCCTCGAGCTTCTCTCCCGAGCCGGTAAGCTTGATCGGAGCACCTGTGATGTGCCGCATGGACAACGCAGCGCCGCCGCGGGCGTCGCCGTCCATGCGCGTCATGACGATGCCGGTGACGCCCACCGCCTCGTTGAAGGCCTTGGCGGTGTTCACTGCGTCCTGGCCGGTCATGGCGTCCACCACCAGCAGCGTTTCGGCCGGGCTGGTGACAGCGCGTATCTCGCGCACCTCGTCCATCAGCGCCTCGTCGATCGAGAGCCGGCCGGCGGTGTCGAGGATCACCACGTCGAAGCCTTCGCGGCGCCCGGTCTCCATGGCGCGCCTGGCGATCTCCACCGGGGTCTGGCCGGACACGATCGGCAGCGATGCGACGCGGGCCTGGGCGGCGAGCTGCTGTAGCTGCAGCTGGGCGGCGGGGCGCTGGGTATCGAGGCTGGCCAGCAGCACGCGGCGGCGCTCGCGCCCCTGCAGGCGAAGCGCGATCTTGCCGGAGGTGGTGGTCTTGCCGGAGCCCTGCAGGCCGACCATCAGGATCGGGATCGGGGCGGCGGCCTGGAGGTTGAGCGGCACGGCGCCGGCGCCGCCGAGCTGGTCGATCAGCACGTCGTTGACGATCTTGGCCACCGCCTGGCCGGGAGAGATGCTGTCCAGCACCTCCTGGCCTACCGCGCGCTCGCGCACCCGGGCGGTGAATTCCTTGACCACGGGCAGCGCCACGTCGGCGTCCAGCATCGCCAGCCGGACCTCGCGCATGGCCTCGATCACGTCGCCTTCCGACAGCACGCCGCGCGTGCGCAGGCGGTCGAACACTCCGGTGAGCCTGCCTGACAATGCGTCGAACACGATGAGGCCACCCCAAACGAGCAGGCGCCGCTGCGCGAGCCTTCGCGAAGCGACGTGTCTGATTGCCGCGGTGCCTAGACCCGCCCGGCTAAGGTGTCAATCACGCGCCGCCGCCTCGCCCCCGCATTGACGAGCACGCTGCGTCGGTGCCCGATCGCCTGGATGAGCACCGATGCAGAGGACACGGGGCAGGCCTATGGCGATGCCATCCGCCGCCAGCTGGAGCACGAGGACGGCCTGACCATCAACCGCTTGTCCTGGCTGGTCGCGTCGCAGTCGTTCCTGTTCACGGCCTATGCCATCGTGCTGAACGGGCTACCCCTGGCCCACGACCCGTTCGTCGCGGCACGGCAGGGCGAGCTGCTGCGCATCGTGCCGGAGCTCGGGCTCGCCACCAGCGGGCTGATCTATCTCGGCGTGCTGGCTGGCGTGCGGGTGACGCTGGGCCTGCGTCGTGCGCTGGGGGAGCGTCGGCCACGGACCGGCGCGGCGAGGCCGCCGCTGCCGGGCAGTGCCGCGACGCACGCGTTCGGTCTCGCGGCGCCGCTGCTCCTGCCGCCGATCTTCTTCGCCGCCTGGGCGGTGCTGCTGCCGGGCTGAAAGCCGGGCATCGCCACGCGACGGCACGGGAAGGGATTTGCGCTGCCGCCCCTGGTCCTCGGCCCGCGCTGATCCGATGATCCGCCCCGACCGCGACAAAGGACGCCGATGCCCTCGTTCCAGCACGCCGACGACCGGCCACCGCTTGCCATGGGGATGCTGGCAGCCCTCGGGATCGTCTACGGCGACCTTGGCACCAGCCCGCTCTACACCATGCAGACGGTGCTGGAGACCGCGGGCAGCAGGCTGTCCACCGAGGCCGTGCTGGGGGTGCTGTCACTGATCGTCTG
>CAXSHC010000206.1:2194-5908 GCA_964236745.1 uncultured Acetobacteraceae bacterium | reverse complement strand
GATCCAACGTCGCAGTGCAGGAAGGACTGCACTTCGACGAACGGCAGTACCATTTCGGCCCGCACGACGAGCGACAACAGCCCAAGCTGCTCGGCCGGCTGCTAGCGTCCGGCGGCGTGCCCGCGGTACGCGCGGTGCTGGACGCGGGACTGCCGAGGCCAGCGCTGGGCGGGACGCGTCCGGCGCTGGTCACCGGCGGTGCCGGGTTCATCGGCTCCAACCTGGTCGACCGCCTGGCCCGGAACGGCGAGGAGGTGCTGATCCTGGACAGCCTGGCCCGGCCGGGGGTCGAGGAGAACCTCGACTGGCTGCGCCGGCGCCATCGCGGCCGGGTGTCGGTGGCGATCGCCGACCTGCGCGACGAGGCGGCGGTGGCCGACGCGGCGCGGGACGCGTCCAGCGTGTTCCACCTCGCAGGCCAGGTCGCGGTCACCACCTCGCTGGTCGATCCGGTCGGCGACTTCGACATCAACCTGCGCGGCACCGTGAACCTGCTGGAAGTGCTGCGCCGACGCGCCGCCCGCACCGGCGCGGAGCCGGTTCCGCTGGTGTTCGCCTCCACCAACAAGGTGTACGGCGACCTCGCCGACATACGGCTGTCGCACAACGAGGATGCCTACCTGCCGATCGACCCGTCCTTGCGCGCGCACGGCATCGGCGAAGCGCGTCCGCTCTCGTTCCACACCCCCTATGGCTGCTCCAAGGGGGCGGCCGACCAGTACGTGCTGGACTATGCCCGCTCGTTCGGCCTGCCCGCCGTGGTGCTGCGCATGAGCTGCATCTATGGGCCGCGCCAGCTCGGCACCGAGGACCAGGGCTGGCTCGCGCATTTCCTGCTGTCGGCGCTGCAGGACCGGCCGCTCAGCCTGTATGGCGACGGGCGCCAGGTGCGCGACGCGCTGGAGGTGGGCGACGCGGTGTCGGCCTATCTCGCGGCGCGCGACCAGGCCCCCGCGGTGAAGGGCGAAGCGTTCAACCTCGGCGGCGGCCCGAACAACGCCATCACCCTGCTGATGCTGATCGAGGAGATCGAGCGCCTGACCGGGCGCCGGGTGCAGCGGAGCTTCCATCCCTGGCGCACCGGCGACCAGCGCTACTTCGTCGCCGACACCAGGCGGGCGCGCGAGGTGCTGGGGCTGCCGCAGCCGCTCGGCTGGCGCGACGGCGTCGAACGGCCGCATCTGGTCCACCACCCGGAACGCATGGAAGCCGGTGCCACGCCGGTGCTCGGAGGAGCTGCATGAAGGTCGCCCTGCTGAACCCGCCCTGGAGCTTCGAGCACAGCATCTATTTCGGCTGCCGCGCGCCGCACCTGCCGATCGAGCTGGGCGCCAGCCAGGTGCTGCTCGAACGCGCCGGCCACGACACGCTGCTGCACGACGGCCTGCTGGATGGGCTCGACATTCCCGCCATGGCGGGGGCCTGCGCCGCCTTCCGTCCCGACATGATCGTGGTCACCACCGCGCCCACCTACCTGTTCTGGCGCTGCGCCCAGCCGGAGCTGCGCATCCCCCGCCTGTTGCTCGACGCCCTGCGCGCGCGCTGTCCGGGCGCCACCCTGGTCGCGGTCGGGCCGCACGGCTCCGCCACCCCGGAAGCGGCGCTGCGCAAGCTCGGCGTCGACGTGGTGGTGCGCGGCGAGTGCGAGGAGGTGGTGCTGGCGCTGGCCGAGGGCGGCGCACCCGGCGCGGTCCCCGGCACCGCGATCCTGCGCCCGGACGGCAGCCTGCTCGGCCAGGGCGGGCCGCAGGCGACCCGCTTCACCGACCTGCCGGCGCTGCGCTGGCCCGACCACTGGATCAGGCGACACGCCCACCACCACCACCGCTACGACGGGGCCTACCCGGGCTCCGGCCATGATCTGCCGGGTGCCGAGGTCGAAGCGTCGCGCGGCTGCCCGTATTCCTGCTCGTTCTGCGCCAAGATCGACTTCCGCGACGGTTACCGCAGGCGGGCACTGGAGCCGCTGCTCGACGAGATCGACGCGCTCCGGGCGCAGGGCGTCGGCTATCTCTACTTCATCGACGAGATCTTCCTGCCCAACCGGCCGCTGCTGCAGGCCCTGGTGGGGCGCGGCCTGAAGTTCGGCGTGCAGACCCGGATCGACCTGTGGAAGCCGGACATGCTGGAGCTGCTGGGCGCCGCCGGCTGCGTGTCGATCGAGGCCGGGGTGGAAAGCCTGACCGTCGAGGGCCGCGCCGAGCTGGACAAGAACTGCAAGCTGTCGACCGACGAGCTGGCCGACCGGCTCATCCTGGCCAAGCAGCATGTCGCCTTTGTGCAAGCCAACCTGATCCAGGTCGACGGCGACGACCCGGCGCTGGTGGCAGCGTGGCGGGCACGGCTGCAGGAAGCGGGCGTGTGGGCCAACGATCCGGTGCCGCTGTATCCGTATCCGAGCTCGCCTGACTACCGCAAGCTGTTCGGCATGCCGGACGACCAGGCCTGGGAGAGGGCGCACGCGCACTATCTCGGCCTGTTCGAGCGCCTGTCCGACATCCAGGACGACACGCCGCTGCCGCTGGGCGCGCTGGAATCCGTCTGCTGCGGTCGCTGACCCGTTTGCGCATCCTCCTTACCACCGACGCGGTGGGCGGCGTCTGGCGCTACAGCCTGAGCCTGGCGCGGGAATGGGCGGCAGACGGCATCGCGGTGGAGCTGGCGGTGCTGGGGCCGGATCCAGGTCCCGCGCAGGCGGACGAGGCAAACGCGATCCCCGGCCTCGCGCTACACCGGACCGGGCTCGACCTCGACTGGACCGCGCCGGACGCCGACGCGCTGGAGCGCAGCGCCGCCGGGCTCGCCGCACTGGCGCGGCGGTGCGGCGTGGACTCGGTGCACCTGCACGCCCCTGCCCTGTTCGGGCGCGACACGCGCTGGCCGACGCCGGTGGTGGCGGTGCTGCATTCCTGCCTCCTCACCTGGTGGCGGGCAATGCGCACGGGCCCGCCTCCGAACGGGTTCGCCTGGCGCATCGAGGCCACCGCCCGGGGCATCGAGCGGGCCGACCGGGTGGTGGCCCCGAGCCAAGCGTTCCGCGACGCCGTTCGCGACGCCTACCGCACCGGGCGGGAGATCGAGGCGATCCACAACGGCCGCGCGCCGCTGCGGACAACGGCGGCACCCGCGTCCGCGCGCCCGCGCGCGGTGCTCGCCGCCGGCCGGTTCTGGGACGAGGCCAAGGACGCCGCCACCCTGGACGACGTCGCAGCACTTCTGGACGCGCCGGTGCAGGCGGCGGGCAGCTTCCGCGGCCCGAACAATGCCGATGTCGCGACGAGGTCGCTGCAACGCCTCGGCAGCCTGGACGAGCACGGCCTGGCGGACGCGTTCGGGGCAGCCCGGGTGTTCGTGTCGACCGCGCGCTACGAGCCGTTCGGCCTGGCGGTGCTGGAAGCGGCGCAGGCGGGGCTGGCGCTGGTGCTGTCCGACATCCCGACCTTCCGGGAGCTGTGGGATGGCGCCGCCACGTTTGTTCCCCCCGGCGATCCGGCTGGCTTCGCCGACGCCCTGCTGCGCGCGCTGGACGATCCGGCGCCGCTCGCCGCAGCCGCCCGGACCCGTGCCGCCCGCTATTCCGCCGCAGCCATGGCGATGGCGACGCGCGCGCTGCACCTGCCCCCCGCCCACCGCAGGCTCGCCTAAACCGTGCAGATCGCAGCCTTCACCCATTCCCTGTCGTCCTGCTGGAACCACGGCAACGCGCACTTCCTG
>CAXSHC010000206.1:0-2184 GCA_964236745.1 uncultured Acetobacteraceae bacterium | reverse complement strand
GCTTTCTTTCTTCCGGAGATTCCGTGCTGATGCGGGTCGTCTATGTGACGCATTCGCTGGAGTCCTGCTGGAACCACGGCAACGCGCACTTCCTGCGCGGCGTGCTGCGCGAGCTGCAGGACATGGGGCACACGGTCCGGGCCTGGGAACCGGAAGGCTCCTGGAGCCGGCAGAACCTGCTCGCCGATGGCGGCGAGGCCGGACTTGAAGTGTTCAACCGCTACTACCCGGAGCTCCATGCCGGCTTCTACCCACCGCAAGCGCCCGACCTCGACGCCATGCTCGACAACGCCGACCTCGTGCTGGTGCACGAATGGAACCCGCCCGAGCTGGTGGCGGCAATCGGCCGAAAACGGGCGCAGGGCGGCCGGTTCCTGCTTCTGTTCCACGACACCCACCACCGCGCCGTCAGCGACCCGGATGCGATCCGGCATTTCGACCTGTCCGGCTATGACGGCGTGCTCGCTTTCGGCGCCACCCTGGCGCGCGTCTACGAGGGATGGGGCTGGGCCGGCCGGGTGTTCGTCTGGCACGAGGCGGCCGACCTGCGCCGCTTCGCCCCGCCGGCCGAGCCGGTGCCGCGCAGCGGCGCGGTGTGGATCGGCAACTGGGGCGACGGCGAGCGCGCCGCCGAGCTGGAAGAGTTCCTGCTCCGGCCCACCGCGGCGGCCGGCCTGCCGCTCGACATCTACGGCGTGCGCTACCCTGTTGAGGCGAAGGCGCTGCTTGCCCGGCACGACGCGACCTTGCGCGGCTGGCTGCCCAACCCGCGCGCGCCAAATGTGTTCGCGCGCCACCTCGTCACGGTGCACGTGCCGCGCCGCTACTACGTGACCCTGCTACCCGGCATCCCCACCATCCGGGTGTTCGAGGCGCTGGCCTGCGGCATCCCGCTGGTGTCGGCGCCCTGGGACGATGCCGAAGCCCTGTTCACGCCGGGCACGGATTTTCTTGTCGCCCGCAACGGGGCGGAGATGACCGCACGGCTGCGCAGCATCGCCCACGACCCCGCCCTGCGCGGCGCGCTGGCGCGACAAGGGCTCGACACCATACGCGCCCGCCATTCCTGTGCGCATCGCGCCCGGGAGCTGATGGCGATCGCCCAGGGCCTGCAACCCTTCTTCAACAAGATGCCCGCCTGATGCAGATCGCCGTCTACGGTTCCAGCCTGCTGTCCTCGTACTGGAACGGAGCCGCGACCTATTATCGTGGCCTGCTCGGCGCCATGGCCCGACGCGGCCACGCCATCGTCTTCCTGGAGCCCGACGCGTTCGGCCGGCAGCAGAACCGCGACATCGCCCCGCCGGACTGGGCCCGTGTGGTGGTCTATGCGGCAACGCCGGAAGGCGTACGCGGCGCCCTGGCCGAGGCCGGCGACGCGGAGGTGGTGATCAAGTGCAGCGGCGTCGGCGTGTTCGATGACGAGCTGCTGCTGGGCATCCTGAACGCGCGCACGGTGGACGCCGTGCGTGCCTTCCTCGACGTCGACGCCCCGGCGACGCTGGCCGAGATGCGCGGCTCGGATGGCCATCCGCTGCGCGTGGTGCTGCCGGCGCTGGACCTGGTGCTGACCTATGGCGGCGGCGACCCGGTGCGGGACGCTTACCTCGGCTTCGGCGCGCATGACTGCGTGCCGATCTACAACGCGCTCGACCCCGACACGCATCATCCGGTGCCGCCCGATCCGGCCTATGCGTCGACGCTGTCGCTGCTGGCCAACCGGCTTCCGGACCGGGAAGCGCGCATCGAGGAATTCTTTCTCCGCCCGGCCGCCCTGCTGCCGGACCAACGCTTCCTGCTCGGCGGCTCCGGCTGGCACGACAAGGCGCTCGTGAACAATGTTCACGCGATCGGCCACGTGCCCACCGCCGCGCACAACGTCCTGAACGCATCCGCCCGCGCCGTGCTCAACGTCGCGCGCGACAGCATGGCAGCGGTCGGCTTCTCGCCGGCGACAAGGGTGTTCGAGGCCGCCGGCGCCGGCGCCTGCCTGATCACCGACCTTTGGGACGGCATCGAGCTGTTCCTCCAGCCCGACCAGGAGATCCTGGTTGCCCGCGACGGCCAGGACGTGGCGGAGCACCTGCGCGTCCTTTCCCCGGAACGCGCCCGGGCGATCGGCGAGCGCGCCCGCGCCCGCATCCTGGCGCACCACACCTATGACCGCCGCGCGGCGCTGCTGGA
>CAXSHC010000205.1:0-5952 GCA_964236745.1 uncultured Acetobacteraceae bacterium | reverse complement strand
CGTCACGGAGCGAGCGGGCGAAGGTGATCTTGGAAGCGCCGTCGGTGGTGAGGTCCTCCACCAGCAGGGTGCGCTTGCCTTCCGGCACGTCGCCCTCGATCAGGGCGTTGCGGCCGAAGCCCTTGGGCTTCTTGCGCACGTAGGCCATCGGCAGCGACAGGCGGTCGGCGATCCAGGCCGCGAACGGGATGCCGGCGGTCTCGCCGCCCGCCACCACGTCGATGCTCTCGTAGCCGACGTGCCGGCCGATCTTTTCCACGCCGAGCGAGACGATCTTGGCCCTGGCGCGCGGGAAGAAGATGATACGGCGGCAGTCGATGTAGACCGGCGACTTCCAGCCTGAGGTCAGCGTGTACGGTTCCTCCGGCCGGAAGTTGATCGCCTTGATCTCCAGCAGCAGCTGCGCCGTGGTCAGGGCGGCGTCGCGGTCCCAGTCGGTGGGTGCGGTCCGCACCGGCGGGGCGTGGATGCGTCCAGCCGTTCCCGACTCCGTGGTCATGCGCGTGATCCCTTTATGCAAGCCGCCTGTGCCTCCACTATCCAAGCCGGTGGCGAAAATCCATGGCTGCCGGCGAGGGACATGGTTCGATGGAGACGACGAGGCTTCTGGTGCTGCCCGAGGCACCGGTCTGGGTGCTTGAGGCTGCCGGTTCCGGGCCGGCCGCTGCGATCGCCGGCCGCCTCGGCGTGCCGTTCCGGCGCATCGGGCCGGCCGGCCCGGACGGGCGGGTGGCGCGCGGCAGCCAGCCGGAGCTGGTGATCTCGTCGGGCACGCGGTCCGGTGCGCGGGCGCTGCTGCTTCGGGCCCGGCACGGCTGCCGGGTGGTGCATTGCGCCGTGGCGCCCAGGCTTCAGCTGGGGCTCCCGTTCGAGCTGGCGGCGCACCCGTTCGACATGATGGTGCTGCCTTCGGACCGCGCAGCATCGGCCGCGAGGGGGCGGGTGATGCCGGTGCTCGGGCTGCCGCACGTGGTGTCGCCGGCGCTGCTGGACCGCGCCCGGTTGTTGTGGGCCGACCGGCTGGCGCACCTGCCGTCGCCGCGCATCGTGGTGCTGCTGGGGAACGCGGCGCCCGACCCGCGCGAGGCCGGCCAACTGGCGCGACGGCTGGCGGCGATGGCACGGTTGCGCGGCGGCTGCGTGCTGGTGGCGGCCCTGCCGGGCTGCCGGCCGGACGTCGCGGATGCGTTCGGCGGCGGGCTGTCCGCCTGCCTGCACCTCCTGCACCGGGCCGGGGAACCGGGCGACGACCCGATGCTGGGGTTCCTGGGTGGCGCCGACGCGGTGGTGGCGGCGTGGACCACCCCGCAGATGCTCAGCGAGGCCTGTGCCGGGTCGGCCCCGGTGTTCACCGTGACGCCGCCGCGCGTCGGCAGGTCGAAGCGCGCGCAGGGACTGGTGGATCGGCTGCTGGCGCTGGACCAGGTCAGGCCGCTGCAGGACTCGTTCTCGCCCTGGCCGAGGACCCCGCTGGACGAGGCCGGGCGCATCGCACGTGCCATCCTTGCCCGCTTCGCGCGGCCCACCGCTTCCGGGTAGGCGTCCGGCCGGTGCCTGGTCGGCGCCACATAGCCTTGAAACCGGCGCGGGAGCCTGCGCATAACAGCAGGCGGTTCCTGCGAACGATTTGCAACTCATTGCATGGAAGGACGCGACATTGCCCGGTCGAACGCTTGTCATCGGACGCAACTGCGAGCGCGCCGTGGTCACCGCCTACCGCGAGCTGCGCGAGTGCGGTACGCTCGACATCCAGGCGTTCCACGCCTGCACCACGCTCTACCGGATCCATCATCCGGAAGCGTCGATCAGCGAAGCGCGCCGTCTGGTCGCGGAATGGATCGACCACCACGTGGTCCGCGAGGCCGACGGGGCGACGCCGGGCTGCGACTGCGACTGACCGGTCCGAGCGGGCGTACCCGTCCGGACCGGAGAACGGCGCTCAGCCTCGCCCGGCGAGCGGAACTAGGTCGCGCCGGTCGGCGCCGGTGTAGATCTGGCGCGGCCGGCCGATGCGCTGGCCTGGCTCCTCGATCATCTCCTTCCACTGGCTGATCCAGCCGACGGTGCGCGCGACCGCGAACAGCACGGTGAACATGCTGGTCGGGATGCCCATCGCCTTGAGGATGATGCCCGAATAGAAGTCGACATTCGGATACAGCTTGCGCTGCACGAAGTAGGGATCCTCCAGCGCCACCTTTTCCAGCTCGACGGCCAGGTCCAGCATCGGCTCGTCGGTGATACCGAGCTCGGCCAGCACCTCGTGGCAGGTGCGCTGCATGATCTTCGCCCGCGGGTCGAAGTTCTTGTACACGCGGTGGCCGAAGCCCATCAGCTTCACGCCGGAGTTCTTGTCCTTCACCTTGGCCACGAACTCGGGGATGTTCTCCTTGGTGCCGATCTCGGCCAGCATCTTCAGCACCGCCTCGTTGGCGCCGCCGTGCGCCGGGCCCCACAGGGCGGCGATTCCGGCGGCGATGCAGGCGAACGGGTTGGCGCCGGTGGAGCCTGCCAGCCGCACGGTGGAGGTGGACGCGTTCTGCTCGTGGTCGGCGTGCAGGATCAGGATGCGGTCCATTGCCCGGGCGAGCACCGGGCTCACCTGATAGGTTTCCGACGGCATCGCGAACATCATGTAAAGGAAGTTCTCGGCGTAGGAGAGGTCGTTGCGCGGGTACACGAACGGGAACCCCATCGTGTACTTGTAGGCCCAGGCCGCCAGCGTCGGCAGCTTGGCGATCAGGCGCAGCGCCGAGATCTCGCGCTGCTTCGGGTCGGAAATGTCGAGATGGTCGTGGTAGAACGCCGACAGGGCGCCGACCACGCCGCACAGGATCGCCATCGGGTGCGCGTCGCGGCGGAAGCCGTTGAAGAAGTGGCGCAGCTGCTCGTGCAGCATGGTGTGCTGCTTGATCTGGACGATGAACGCGTCGTTCTGCGCCTGCGTCGGCATCTCGCCGTTCAGCAGCAGATAGGCCACCTCCATGAAGGTGGCGCCTTCGGCCAGCTGGTCGATCGGGTAGCCGCGGTGCAGCAGCACCCCCTCGTCGCCGTCGATAAAGGTGATCCGGCTTTCGCAGGCCGCCGTGGTGCCGTAGGCGGGATCAAAGGTGAACACGCCGAGCTCGGCCTGCAGCTTGCGTATGTCGGCGACCGCCGGGCCCAGTGTCCCCGTCAGCACCGGAAGGGTGGCGGTCTTTCCGTCGTAGCTGATGGTGGCGTTGCCTGAGGCAGTCGGGCTCATGGGGTGTTCCTGCTGCAAGGCGCACGACGCGGCGGGCGGGACGGGCTGCCAGGCGGTGCGTGTCGGTGGGGGTCCGACCGAAGAAGCCAAGATAGAGGCGAAGGAAATCGGGTGGCAACCGTCCCCCGGCGAGGCCGGGGCCATGTCGTCACGGATGGAGCAGCCGGAGGTCGTGCAGGGAATGCGCGCCGAGGTCGGACCAGCCGGTTGGAACGGAAAAGCAGGCCAGGGTGCAGGTCGGCAGCCCATCGCGCAGCGCCTGCGGCGCCTGCGTCCCGGCCAGGTGAAGCGCCAGCGCGTGCAGGCCGGGGTTGTGCCCGACCAGAAGCAGGCTGCGGATCCCCGCCGCAACTGCCTGCAGCGCCGACAGCAGCGTGCCCGGCTCCGCCAAATAAAGGCTGTCCGTCACCTGCACCGTTGGCGCCGGATCGAACGCACCAAGACGCTCAAAGGTGCGACGGGTGCGCATGGCGCTGCTGAGCAGCACCAGCTGCGGCACGAGCCCGGAGCGTCGCATCTCTTGGCCCAGAGCGTCGGCGTCGCGGCGGCCGCGCGCGTCCAGGTTGCGGTCGGGATCGGCCATGCCGCCGGATTCCGCCTTGGCGTGGCGCAGCAGCAGAAGCTGCCGTGTCGCCGTCATGCCGGGCCCTTGGAACGCGCCAGCGCCTCGTGGTGGCGGATCACCTCGTGGATCACGAAGGCCAGGAACTTTTCGGCAAAGTCGGGGTCGAGCTGAGCCTCGTGCGCCAGCTCGCGCAGGCGTGCCACCTGCTGCGCTTCGCGGGCGGGATCGGCAGGCGGCATGCCGTGGGTGGCCTTGAGCCGCCCTACCGCCTGGGTGCAGCGGAAGCGCTCGGCCAGCATGTGCACCAAGGCGGCATCGATGTTGTCGATGCTGCGGCGCAGCTCCCGGAGGCTGTCCGCAGCGCTCGCGTGGCCTGCATCCGTGTCCACCAGCACCTCCCCCCTTAGCCTTGCCGATCCCTGCACGGCTTGGGGACAGGCTTCAAGAGGCGGCGTCGCCGGCAAACGTTATTCGTCGTCGTCGGCGGCGGGAAGATCGATCCAGGCCAGGTGGCCACCCTTGCCGGCGCCGGTGTCGGTGAAGATGGCGAGGCCACCGGCGCGCCCGCGCTTGCGCCAGGGCCGGCCGTCGGTGCTGCGCTGGTCGTGGCCACAATACACCGTGAAGCCATCCGGGATGTGGTCGATCCAGTTCAAGCGGCGCTCGGGGAAGCCGTCCTCCTGCATCCGGCCGGTGGTTTCGCCGAACAAGGCGCGAGACAGCAGGTGGGTGACGCGTTCCAGGCCCGGCGGCGGGGTCTGGTGCAGCATCCCGGTGTGGAACCCGCCATGCACGAAGCCGACCCGGTCCCGCACCAGCCAGGCGGGAGCGCGCGCGATCTCGTTGTAGGCGCGCGTCGCCAGCCCCTCGTCCAGCTGTGCGAGCGTGGCTTCCAGCGGCGGGTCGGGGCGCATGCGGTGGCCGGCCAGTGCCCGGCCGAGCTTGCGGTCGTGGTTGCCAAGCAGGAACAGCCCGCGGTTCTCGTCGATCAGGCGGAACATGATGCGCAGCACCTGGGCGCTGTTCGGGCCGTGGTCGACCAGATCGCCGAGTTGGATCACGAAGCGCTCGGTGGCGACGGCGTGGCTGAAGGCGATGGCGTCGCCATGCACGTCGCCGACGATGCGCAACGGGCGGTCAGAAGGGATCAGCCGGGGTGGCAGGGCCAGGAGCGGGGGAGGCGGCGGCGTTTCGGTGCTACCGACCTGGTGGGTCCCGCTCATGACGCAGCCTCCGCGGGCTGGCGGCGAATGTTGTCGCGGAACGCCTGCAGGGCCCGGTCGCGGCCGGTTTCGAGGGAAACGACCGGGGCGGGGTAGTGCACGCCCAGGCGCAGGCCGGCGGCGTCGAGCACCTTCCGGGGCGCCTCCCAGGGCTGGTGCAGCCAGCGGTCGGGCAGTCGGGCGAGCTCGGGAACGTATTGCCGCACGTAGCGGCCGTCGGGATCGAACCGGGTTGCCTGGGTGACGGGGTTGAAGATTCGGAAGAAGGGCTGGTTGTCCGTGCCGGTGCCGGCGATCCACTGCCAGCTGACGGCGTTGGTGGCGAGGTCGGCGTCGACCAGGGTGTCCCAGAACCAGCGCTCGCCGGTCTGCCAGGCGACAAGCAGGTGCTTGACCAGGAACGATGCGGTGATCATGCGGACGCGGTTGTGCATCCAGCCCATCTGCCAAAGCTGGCGCATGCCGGCATCGACGATCGGCACGCCGGTCTGGCCCCGGGTCCAGGCGCGGAGGCCGGGCTCGTCGTCGCGCCAGGGCATGCGGTTATAGGCGGGCCGCATCGGCTGCTCGGGCAGGGTGGGGGTGTGGCGGAGCTGGTAGGCGGAGAAGTCGTGCCAGAGCACCTCGTTCTGGAAGGTTTCGAAGCCGCCGGAGGGGTTCTCCAGCGTCGCGGCCGCGTCGCGGGCGGCGTGCCAGACCTGGGTCGGCGACAGCTCGCCCCAGTGCAGGTGCGGCGACAGCATGGAGGTGCCGCGGGGGTCGCCGGGGTTGTTGCGCGAGGCGCCATAGGTGTCGAGGCGGTCGGACAGGAAGTCGCGCAGGCGGGCATGGCCGCGGTTGAGGGCGATGAGGTCGAGCAGGTCGCCGCGCTGGCCGGTGGCGGCATCGCACCAGCGGCCAGCGGCCCCGCGGCCCGAGGCCGG
>CAXSHC010000204.1:3083-5985 GCA_964236745.1 uncultured Acetobacteraceae bacterium | reverse complement strand
CCTGACCAACAACGGCTACCGGGTGTGCAACCTCGGCATCAAGGTGCCGCTCGCCGACATGATCGCGGCCGTGCGCGAGCACAAAGCAGACGCGATCGGCATGTCCGGCCTGCTGGTGAAGTCCACGGTGGTAATGCGCGAGAACCTGGAGGAGATGGCACGGCAGGGGCTCGACATCCCGGTGCTGCTGGGCGGCGCGGCCCTCACCCGCAACTACGTCGAGGAGGAATGCGTCGCCGCGTATTCCGGCAGCGGCGGGAACGGCCGCGTCGCCTACGCGCGTGACGCGTTCGACGGCCTCAACCTGATGGAAAAGGTCGAGGCCGGCGAGCTCGACATTTATCTCGGCGCGATCCAGTCGCGACGGAAGGGCAAGGGGCGGACCACCAAGCGCGCGCCGGAGCAGGCGGAGCTGCGCGGGTTCGAGACCGTCGACCTCGCCGCAGCGCAGAACCGTCGCCGCCGGCTGAATGACGAGGCGGTGACGCCGCCGCCGTTCTGGGGGCCCCGCGTGATCGAGGCCACCCCGAACGCGGTGATCCCGTTCCTCAACGAGCGCAGCCTGTACCAATTCCAATGGGGCTTCAGGAAGCAGGGCCGCTCGCTGGAGGAGTTCCTCCTCTGGGCCAGGCAGGAGCTGCGCCCGGTGATGCGGCGCATGCTGGCCTTGTGCGCCGAGCAGGACATCCTGCGTCCCCAGGCCGTTACCGGCTACTGGAAGGCGGCCGGCGAGGGCAATGCCCTGATCCTGTTCGAGCCGGACGGCGCCGCCGAGCTTGCCCGGATCGACCTGCCGCGCCAGCCGCGCGACGACGGCGCCTGCATTGCCGACTTCGTGCGGGACGTGTCCGACGGTCCGGACAACCGCGACGTGATCGGGCTGCAGGTGGTCACGGTGGGGCAGAAGGCGTCCGACGTGGCCCGTACCTGGTTCGAGGACAACCGTTACCAGGACTACCTTTATCTGCACGGCCTGTCGGTGGAGATGGCGGCAGCGATGGCGGAATACGCGCACAAGCGCATGCGCGCCGAGCTCGGCCATGCCGGCGAGGACGCGCGCGACATGGACACGCTGCTGGGCCAGGGCTATCGCGGCTCGCGCTATTCGTTCGGCTATCCCGCCTGCCCCAGGCTGGAGGACCAGGAGCCGCTGCTGCAGTTGCTCGGGGCGGAGCGGATCGGAGTGAGCCTGTCGGAGGGCTGGCAGCTGCACCCGGAACAATCGACCAGCGCCCTGGTGCTGTTCAACCGGCACGCGAAGTACTTCTCCATCTGAGCCGAAACATCATTTTTGGAGCGGATCAAAAAAGACCCTTCTTCCGCTGTTGATGTTTCTCTGACGGTCTCTTCGATTATTGTTGCGGTTCCGTTTCGGCGTGTCCTATGGCTTGTTCTTCAGGCACGCGCAGGTTGCGGGCCCATCCTACGCGCAGGGGCTTGTAACGATGGCGAACACGGTGACCAGCAACGTCGAGTTCGACCAGAACTTCAACACCGCCCTCACTTTCGGGCAAAGCACCCAGCTGGTCTACAGCGCCTTCTCGCTCGGCGCGACGATCGTCACCGTGTCCATCGCGCCTAGCCTGATCGCGGCGACGGTGGTCAACGCCGGCTACTACTCCGACCTCGTGCTGGGATCGACCATCGCGGCGGTAGGCACCACCTTCGACATCGGCTACAGCACCAATGGCGGCAACGGCTACTACACGTCGGCTGCCAACAAGCTGACGACCACGACGGTCGGGCCGAGCAACACCACGGCCGGCTACGGCACGCTCGAGATCAACAGCACGCTGGCGTCCGCCGGCATCGCGAACGCTGTCAACTTCAACGGCACCAACAACACGCTGGTCCTCGACACCGCGTCCCTGGTCAATCTTGCGCTGTTGTCTTCGATCAACAACTTCCAGGGCAACGGCGACCAGATCGTGTTCAACGGCGTCAGCGCCGTCAACGCCCAGATTATCGGCTACAGCAACGGCGTACTGACCTTCTCCAACAACGGCGTCACCAGCACCGCCGCCTTTGGCGGCATGGCCGGCACAGTGACCGCGGGCAACTTCACCATCGGCAATTCGGCCCTGGTGGAGGGCGGCAACAGTTCCACCTATGGCGGCAACCTCGTGATCGGCTTCGCCACCTGCTTCCTGCGCGGCACCATGATCGAAACGCCCTCGGGCGAGGTTCCGGTCGAGACCCTGCGCGCGGGCGAGGCGGTGACCGTGATCGAGGCCGGGCAGCAGGTGTCGCGTCCGGTCCGCTGGATCGGTGGCCGAGCCATGCGCGCCGCCGATCACGACGGGCAGGAGGCGGCCTTTCCCATACGCATCCGCCGCGGCGCGTTCGCCGACAACGTGCCGCATCGCGACCTGCTGGTGACGCCGGAGCACTGCATCCTGACCGAGGCCGGCCTTACCCCGGCGCGCATGCTGGTCAACGGCGCCTCCATCCTGGTCGACCGCAGCATCCCCGAATACGAGTTCTTCCACGTCGAGCTGGAGCGCCACGGCATCCTGCTGTCCGAAGGGCTGACCACGGAAAGCTATCTCGACACCGGCAACCGCGCCCTGTTTGTGCAGGCAGGCCCGGTCGCCGCGACGCGACCCGACGCGGTCATGGCCGCCCCCCTGGTGGTGGCCCGCGCGGTGGTCGAGCCGATCTGGCACCGTCTGGCCGACCGCGCCCGCACCCTCGGCCTCGTCGCCGACCGGGCCGACGATCGGGCCGTCGCCACCTTCACCGACCAGCCCGACCTGCGCGTGCTGCTCGACGATGGCCGCGAGGTGTCCGCCTGCTGGCACAACGCGCAGCGCCACATGTTCCAGCTCCCGCGCGGCACCCGGCCGGTGCGCCTGCTGTCGCGTGCGGCGGTGCCGGCGGAAACGGTCGGGCCTTTCGTCGA
>CAXSHC010000204.1:0-3073 GCA_964236745.1 uncultured Acetobacteraceae bacterium | reverse complement strand
GACCGCCGCACCCTGGGGGTCGCGGTCGACAAGCTGGTGCTGTGGTATGGCCTGGAGGAACAGGTGGTGGAGCCGAACAACCGGGTGCTGGACGGCTGGCATGACGACGACGGTGCGCGCTGGACCGACGGCAACGCGGAACTCGACCTGCCGTGCGCCGGCACGGACGTGGTTCTCGACATCCACCTCGCGGCCACCATGCTGTATCGCGACGAGGCCCGGCTGGCCGCCTGAACGGGTTGCCGCTCAGGGTCTAGGTGCTCAGAGTTTAAGCGCTCAGGGTCTGGGCGCTCCAGGCCGAGCCTGTCCCGAGCGACGATCCGTCGGCCGGACGCAATACCGGTCGGACGCACCAATCCGGGCAGCGTCTGGCAGCCGCTGCTCGCGGCGTGCAGTTCGTGGCCACCGCCGGGACGCCTGCGGCGATCGGTTTCGGATCATAGCGCACATTGCCCCGGCACCGCCGGGTCCGGCATCGTGAAGCCGGGGGACGCCCAGGCCGGAACTGGCCCGGTTACGGCTTCCGGCGCCTGCAGCCGTTCGAGGCGCCGAGCGCATGATGCTTCTTGGCGGCCGGGATATCACGGACCAGGTCCACGTGCTGGCTACCGCGCCCGCCCATGTCGCGCCCGCGGCGGGCGCATGGTTGGTTCGAATCGTTGGTAGCGGTCCGTGACGAGCAGGCTGCATTGAGCAGGTTCCGACCGCCGCTGACGCATCCACGAGGCTAGGGATCGAACGCGCCGTTGCGGATCTTCAGCACCGCCTCCAGGTGATGCTGGCTGGTGGCGGTCCGCGACGAGCAGCAGGATCCGGCTCCCAGCCAGGTCAGGCGGATCGCCGCACCCGGTTGCGGATGCCGGGCTCCATGCGCGATCCTGCACATGAAACGAGGCAGGAACACGATCGACCCGGTGCGCGGGCACGTCGCCGGGAATGACGCGGACCGGCAAGGATGCGGAGGCGGCAGATGCGGCAGCACCCCGGCGCGAACAGCGTTCTGTCCGCCCTGTGGCAGGATGCGCGACCGGCCGGCGCGGCATCGCCGCTCGATCCCGCCCGGGTCAGGCGACTGGCCCAGGCGCTGGGGGAGCAGGCGATGCGGTGCGTCGCAGGCACGCTCGGCGGCCGCCGCGCCGAGGTGGTGCAAGGCAGCGCCGACCTGCTCGAAACGCTGGTGTCGCTTTGGGCCGCCTGTGGCCTGTCGCCCGACGAGATCTGGATCGAGCTGCACAAGCGTGAGCAGCTCGGCAGCCTGCTGATGCAGCTCAACCAGGCCCAGAGCCAGGTGCCGCGCCGCCTGCTCAAGCCGTGGCGGGTGGACAGCACCAAGCTGCCTTGATCCGCCCCTCCGGCCACGTGGGCCGCTCCGGGCGAAGGGCTGCCCTGAGCAGGTGCCGCAACAAGGGACTGGCGCCGGCGCGTCGCCGAGGCGATATAGCCGCCATCGTGACACAGTTCCCCTGCTCCTTCCGGACCGTGCCGCACGCGGTGCCGGGTTCCCCCGGCGGGTTTCCATCGGAAGCCGGCGCGTGAACTGGGTCGACCTGCTGGTGCTGGCGCTGCTGCTGTTGTCGGCGCTGGTCGGGCTGCTGCGCGGCTTCGTGCGCGAAGCGCTGGGACTGTGCGCCTGGATCGCCGCCGCCGTGCTGGCATTCCAGTTCAGCCCGCAGGCCGAGCCGCTCGCCCGCCGCGTGATCGGCGACACGTCCGTCGCCGACCCGGTCGCGTTTCTGGTGGTGTTCGGGGTGCTGTTGATCGCCTTCCTGCTTGTCGCAGCCGCCCTGGGCGGGCTGGTGCGCGGGTCCGTGCTCGGTGGGCTGGACCGTCTGGCCGGCTTCGGGTTCGGGCTGCTGCGCGGCTTCGCGGTGCTGGTGGTGGCCTATCTCGTGGCGGTGCCGCTGCTGCCCGTTTCCGGCTGGCCGCAGGCGCTGCGCAGCAGCCGCACCCTGCCCCATGTCCGCAGCGCCGCCGCCTTTGTCGTGCCGCACCTGCCGGAGCGGTTTCGTCCCGACCTCGACCCGCCACCCGCGGACGCGGGTGCCACATGAGCCGTGCGCGTTCTGCCGGCAGGAGCCTGTCCATGACCGACCGCGCCATGACCGCACTCGGCCTTCATGCCCTGCAGCATCGCGGCCAGGAAGCGACCGGCATCGTGTCCTTCTCCGAGGACGGTCCGGACAGCCGCTTCCACACCCACAAGGGCCTGGGCCTGGTCGGCGACGTGTTCGGCGACGCCCGCATCATCGGCGCCCTGCCCGGCCACGCCGCGGTTGGCCACAACCGCTACGCCACCACCGGCGCCACCCTGATACGCAACGTCCAGCCGCTGTATGCCGAGTTCGAGTTCGGCGGCCTCGCGGTCGGGCACAACGGCAACCTCACCAACGCCGCCAGCCTCAGGCGCGCGCTGGTACGTCGCGGCTGCATCTTCCAGTCCACCACCGACAGCGAGGTGTTCATCCACCTGATCGCCATCAGCCTCTACACCAGCGTCACCGACCGGCTCACCGACGCGCTGAAGCAGGTGCTGGGCGCCTACTCGCTGGTGGTGCTGAGCCAGGAAGCGCTGATCGGCGTGCGCGACCCGCTCGGCGTGCGGCCGCTGATCCTGGGGCGCATCGATCAGAACAAGGAAGGGCAGAACAAGGACGGCCGCAGCGACGGCAAGCCCGCCTGGGTGCTGGCGAGCGAGACTTGCGCGCTGGACATCGTCGGCGCCGAGTTCGTGCGCGACGTCGAGCCTGGCGAGATCGTCATCATCGACCACGACGGGGTGCGCTCGATTCGCCCGTTCGGCGACAAGCCGGGCCGGTTCTGCGTGTTCGAGTACATCTACTTCGCCCGTCCCGACTCGGTGCTGGACGGCCACGGCGTGTACGAGGCGCGCAAGCGCATCGGCGTGGAGCTGGCCCGCGAAAGCCCGGTGGAAGCGGACGTAATCGTGCCGGTACCCGACTCCGGCGTGCCGTCCGCGATGGGCTACTCGGTGTCCAGCGGCATCCCGTTCGAGCTCGGCATCATACGCAACCACTACGTCGGCCGCACCTTCATCGAGCCCACCGACCAGATC
>CAXSHC010000203.1:5706-5987 GCA_964236745.1 uncultured Acetobacteraceae bacterium | reverse complement strand
GGCCTTGACCTTGGCGCTGTGCGACGTCTTCTGCGCCAGCTGCGCTTCCTGGATCTCCGTCATCCCGCCCTGCGCCGCGGCGGTCACGAAGCTCGCGTCGGCGGAAGCGAGCGGCGGCGGGGCAGGCGGAGCTGCCGGGGGCGGCGGCGGCTGATTGCTGGCGCAGGCGGCGATCGGCAGAACGGCCAGGGCGAAGCCCCAGCGAGCAAAACGGTTCATTGTGTTTCCTCAACCCGGGCCATGGCGAAACTGCTCGACATGGCGGTGGTTTGACACTGGTT
>CAXSHC010000203.1:0-5696 GCA_964236745.1 uncultured Acetobacteraceae bacterium | reverse complement strand
CGTTCAACCAGAATCGACCGGTTTTCGATCCCGGACCGGAATCAATTGCGTAACCGGTCCAGCGCCGTGATCAGCGCCCGCCTGGTGCCCGGTTCCAGGGCGGAATGACCCGCATCGGGCACGATCGTCAGCCGGGCGCCGGGCCATGCGGCGGCGAGGTCGAACGCGCTGCGTGCCGGGCACACCATGTCATAGCGGCCCTGCACGATCTCCGCCGGAAGGTGCGCCACCGCCTTCATCCGGCCGAGCAGCCCTTCCGGCGGCAGGAACAGCCCGTTGGCGAAGTAGTGCGCCTCCACCCGCGCCAGGCCCAGCGCCGCGCGGTCGCGGGCAAAGCTCGCCACCGCCGCCGCTGTCGGCAGCAGGGTCGAGCAGGTGCCCTCGTATTCCGACCAGGCGCGCGACGCCGGCAGGTGCACCGCCGGGTCCGGATCGGTCAGCCGCCGCAGATAGGCACCGAGCAGGTCGTTCCGCTCCTCCTCCGGTATGTGCCCGGCGAACAGCGCGTGTGCGTCGGGAAACACCATGTTCAGCCCGTAAAGGAACCATTGCAGCTCCTCCGGCCTGCCCAGGAAGATGCCGCGCAGCACCATCGCCACCACCCGGTCGGGATGCGCCTGCGCGTAGGACAGCGCCAGGGTCGACCCCCAGGAGCCGCCGAACAGCACCCAGCTGGCGATGCCGAGGTGGTGGCGCAGGCGCTCGATGTCGTCCACCAGCATCGCGGTGGTGTTGTCGCGCAGCGAGCCCTGCGGACGCGACCGCCCGGCGCCACGCTGGTCGAAGATCACCACCCGCCACGCCGACGGGTCGAAGAAGCGCCGATGCACGATCCCGGCCCCCGCCCCCGGCCCGCCATGCAGGAACAGCACCGGGCGCCCGTCCGGGCGCCCGACCTGCTCCCAGTACATCACGTGCGTACCCGCCTCCGTTCCGGCCTCGAGCGGCAGGTAGCCGGCCGCGAACGGCTCGATCTCGGGAAACAGGTCTCCAGTCGCCATGTCGCACTATACGCAGCCACGACACGGCAGCCAGGGCACGGTTCGATCATGCGTGCCGGCGCCCTGTTCCGCGCCCCCGGATGCGCAAGGCCGGAACATGCCCTAGAAGCCTCCGTCCATGCGATCGCCATTCCAACAGGCCGCCGGCACGGTCCGGCCGCCGGATCACGGCTGGGCCAGGATCTGGCTGGTTTCCGGCGCCGTGCTCGGCCTCCTCACGGTGGCGGCCGGCGCGGTGTCGGCGCACCTGCCCGACCGCATGCTGGCGCCGAACGGCCGCGAGATGCTGCGAAGTGCTGTGCAGATGCAGGGCTGGCACGTTGCGGCCCTGCTCGCCTGCGGCCTGCTTGCGGAGCGTCGTGGCAGCCTGCTGCTCCGGGCCGCCGGGCTGGCCTTCCTGCTCGGCATCGCCTGCTTCTGCGCAGGCGTTTATGCCCTGGGCCTCTATGGCAGCACGCCCTGGGCCCGCCTTGTTGGCCACGCGGCGCCCCTTGGCGGTGTCGTGCTGATGGGCGGCTGGCTGCTGCTGGCTGCCGCCTGCCTCGCCCGGCGCGCGTGACCGAGGCGCGCGTGACCGGGTCCTGCGGCAGCGCCTTTCTGGCCTCAAACGGCAACGAGGCGGTGCTGGCCGAGGAGCTGGCCCGTCGCGGCGTCGTCGTGTCCGGCTGGCTCGGCTCCCTGGCGCTGTCGCCCGACCCGCCCGCGGCCGCGTTCTGGGCGCTGGACCAGTGGACCGCGCCGGAGCTGGTGCCGTGCGCCTCCATCGGCGACGCGGTGGCGGCACTTCGCGACCGGCAACGCAACTGGAGCCACCATCCGGCCCTGCATCACCGTCGTTCCGCCCTGATCGCCGCACGCCTGCCGCCGGTGAAGGCGGCGGCGCTGCGTTTTCCGGCCGCCGCCCCCACTGCCCCGCTCGGCGCCTGGACCTTGCTGGCGCCCGACCGCCTGCTGCTGAGCACGACCAAGACCAGCCCGTTCCCGGGCGGCATCGCCCGCTTCCACGAGAACCGTACCGGACCGCCGAGCCGCGCCTACCTCAAGCTCTGGGAAGCCTGCGCCCGCCTGCGCGCCTGGCCCGCACCGGGCGAAACCTGCCTCGACCTCGGCGCCTCGCCCGGCGGCTGGACCTGGGCCATCGCCAGCCTCGGTGCCACCGTGACCGCGATCGACCGCGCCCCGCTGGACCCGCGCGTCGCCGCGATGCCGGGCGTGCGGTTCCGCGCCGACAGCGCCTTCGGGCTCGATCCCGCGCACGAAGCCCCGGTCGACTGGCTGTTCAGCGACGTGATCGCCTACCCCACCCGCCTGCTCGCCCTTGTGCGGCGCTGGATCGCTGCCGGCACCGCACACCGCATCGTCTGCACGGTGAAGTTCCAGGACCCGACCGACCACGACGCCGCCGATGCCTTTGCCGCCATCCCTGGCGCACGCCTGCTGCACCTGTCGCACAACAAGCACGAGCTCACGTTCTTCTGGCAGCGCGACGCTCCCTGCTCCTGACGAGGGGCGACGTTTGTCCGAACCCGCCGGTCGTGCCCGTGATCGAAGCGGGCCCGACAAATCTGGCTCCAACGCCGTCGCTGATCCCTGGCGTCGTGATGAAGCACATCAATGATCGCGCCGTTGCCGCCGGGATACAGGACACCGCCTTGCAGCGGTCAGGAACGGGCCGCCGTCGTTTCGCGACCGTCACTCAATACTGCGGCCTCCAATGGGCACTTTTTAATACATCCTATCGCCGTTGATCTTCTGTTCCTAACGAGAAGATACCGAATTGGACGAAGGTGAAGAGGATCAAGAACCACCAGTTTCGTTTGCATCCAACCGTCACGACTCCTCACCAGCCGCCGGCCACCAGAGCCACGCGGCTCCATCGGTTCGTTTCCGTACAGAAGAAATGATAGAACCTGTCATGCAGCTTTCCGTCTCCGCTGTCGCCCGCGTTGCAGGGCGCGGTGCTGCTCTGCGGCACCACGAAACCGTTAAAGCGGATCGCGGTCGCCAGCACCGGGCTGTTGAACCGCGTGAACCGGTCGTCGACGTCCAGCACGCCCTGCCCGTCGCTGTTTCGCACGCCGGCACTTGGCCTGAGCCGCACGTCGAAGTGGTTGCGCCTGGCGAAGCCGTCCGCACCGGATGGCAGCGAGTGCAGGTTGATCATTCCCACGGCTCCCACGTTGCCATTGGGTGACGCGATGCCGGGTGCGCCCACGTCGAGGCCGCCCGCGAAACGCGGCATCACGTTCCACTGCGTGAGCTGGCCTAGAAAGCGCCCATCGTTCTGGATGGTGTCGGCGCCGCAATGGATGTTCGTGAAGATCGGGTGCTGCGTCGGGTCAGGGCTGGTTCCGCTGTCGCGGTAGCACACGCCGGTAGCGGCACCCGTCGCCGGGTTTCGTCCCGTGTCCGACGAAACCTCGATGTCGTCGAACGCGACCGGACCGCCGCTGGCGACGATGCCGTTGTCGAAATGGGCCACGATGTCGTCGGAGAATTGCGACGGGTCCGGGTTGCGCGTGCCGAACCCCGAATAGAACACCGCGGTGGCGTTGAAGCCCGCACCCTCGTAGCCCGCCGTCGGGCCATAGAACGTGTCGTGGTCGCTTTCCACGGTGGTGCCGCCGGAGCTGGAAAAGAACACCGGGTTCGTGTGCACCGGCGGCGCCACGTTGTAGAAGAAGTTGTGGTGGCTGAACACGGTCGACACGTTGTCCAGCAGCACCATGTTGCTGCTCGCCCCCATGCTGCTATCGGCGAGCACCAGGCTGCCCGTCAGGGAGTTCGGTGGCGCCAGCCAGCTCACGCCCACCTTCACCCCCACGGTGAACACCTTGTCCAGCACCACGCCCTGGATCGCCTGCCCGTCGATCCGCACCGCCGTGTTGCCGCCCTCGATCAGGGCGTCGGTCACGTTGAAGTTGCCTTGGCCCGCGGTCCGGAACGCCTTGGCCGTGCTGTGATACCAGATCGGGATCGACGTCGTGTTGTAGTCGAGCGCCGTGTCGGTCCACACGATCCGCTCCAGCCGGACGTTGCTCATGTCCTGGAGGAAGAAGCCGCCCGCCCAGTTGTTGGCGCCGTCGTACCAGCCCCGGGTGTTGGTGAAGACGATGTCGTCGAACAGCTCCGGCGCCATGAATGAGGCGCCCTCGCCCGGCATGCCGGTGATCGAGATGGCGGTACCGGCATGTCCCGCCTGCGTGCCGCCGGGCACCGAGTTGCTGTTCCTGCCGGCGGCGGCGGGAACGATCCCCGTGTTGGCCTCGAACTGGATTCCGGACATGCGCACCGCCTGCCCCGGCCATGCGCCTTGACGATGGATGTCGGTCCTGTTGCCGCCGGTGTTGCGGTTCATCCTGATGCGTATGCCGTCGATGCCGCCGTTGAACTGCAGCTGCGTGTTCGCCGAGCCGTCGCCGCGCAGGACAAGGCTCGTGTTCGGCCCGAACTCGAACTCGATCGTCCTGTTCAACACGTAGCGTCCGGACGGCAGGTCCAGCTCGACCGCGTTGCTGCCGCTCAGTCGGCGGGCCAGCAACGACAACCGTGCCGCGTCCATGCCCACCACGCGGTCGGCATGACCGGTGACGACCAGAGCCGCGTCGGCAAAGGCCTTCGTGTCATCGGTCGACCCGTCGCCCTTGGCGCCGAATTCCCTGATGTCCAGGTGGCCGGCCGTGCCTTCGCCCCGCGGCGTCGCGGCAGCACCGGAAGCGGGAAGCCGGTCCTGCGCGGCCGCGGCATCCGCGAGCAACAGCGCGCCGACCAGCACCGCGAGCCGCGTCCCAGCCGTTCCGCGCCACCCGGGCATTCTCCAGCCCGTGGCAATGCGCGCTGCGCTGCCAAACGCCCTGTCCCGCACGGGGCTTCCAGCGCCCGTTCCGTTCGCCATCATCCCGATCATGCCGCCCTCCGTTCCACGACGCTGCTGGTTCTTGCGGTCCAGCCGCCCGTCCCGCTCGCGCGTCAACGCTTGCGGCTCCCGTCGTTGTGCCTTGGGCTCGTTCGTGGCAACCGGGGCGGTGCCGGCAATCATGGCGACCCGTCTGGACGTCGTTCCCGACCCGAACACCGCCGCCGGGACGTTCTGCCGCGTCCGCCGAACCACGTTCGCGCAGGGTGGTCACAGGCTGCGAAATCCTTATCCGGCTTCGGGCCGCCGTCCGGGTCGGAACGCATCAAGGAGGACGGGTTCAACACCCGTTCCGCGCTGGCGTCGGTTTCTGGTCGCAGCCCGGTGACACCGTCGTGTGAGCACGCGCTGCCGTGGCCGTGTGGGCACGCGCTGCCGTGGCGCCCACGCGACCTTATCACCCTCGCCAGGGATGATAGTTCCCGGACGCGCCACGTACGCTGCGGCGGAGTTTGCGACCAGCTGATGGAGGCAGAACGGCGCTTCTCGCGCAGGCGGCGCGGTGTCCGGCTCGCCTTAGGCGACAACCGTCAACAGGCCGCCCAACATCAATCCACGGCATCGCACGCGCCAATTCCGAATTACCGCGTGCTCTTTCCCGGCGGCAGGACCATCATCGTGGCACTGCGGGATCCGACTGCGTCAGGCGACCTCCGCTTCCCGCCGCGCCTGGGCCCTCACTGCGCCCGGCCGGCCGTCATGCTGCCGCACGCCTTGACCATCGCGGCACCCGACGGCGCCTGGCAGGCACGCACGGCGTCCGGCGGGCAGGCCCCGGC
>CAXSHC010000202.1:0-5999 GCA_964236745.1 uncultured Acetobacteraceae bacterium | reverse complement strand
CTGGCATCCTGACCTGCTCGGCCCTGAAGCGCGCCTACCGCGAGGTCCTGTCGCAGAACCTGGACGACGTGTGGTTCCTCTACCTCAAGGTGCCGGAAGCGGTGCTCAGGGAGCGGCTCGACCGACGCACCCACCACTACATGCCGAGCAGCCTGCTCCCCACCCAGCTCCGCACGCTGGAGGAGCCGGGCGACGGCGAACAGGTGATGGTGGTGGTGGCGGACGACACGGTTGCCGGGACCCTGAAGGACGTGCTGGCCCGGCTGGAACGCTAGCTCATCGCGGCGCGCCGTCCGCAGGCCCCGGGGTGTGGGCGAAGCGCCGGAACTCGTCCGCCAGGCAATCGAACACGGCGCGCACCCGCGGCAGGTGGTGCAGGTTCTCATGCGTGACGATCCAGGTGTCGAGCTTCCCGATGGCAAGATCGGGCAGCACGGCGCCCAGAACTGGATCGGCGCAGCCAATGGGGTGCTGGACCACCACGATCCCCAGGCCTGCCCGCGCGGCCGCTAGCTGGGCCGGATGGCTGTCCGTCCTGACCACGAACCGCTCGCGGGCGAGGCCGGGGAAAACGGCGACGGCCCATCGCAGGTCGGCCGGCGCACGATCAGGACCGATCAGGTCATGATGGGCGAGGTCGTCGGACCGGTCCGGCCGACCGCGGCGTGCCAGATAGTCAACGTGGGCGAACAAGCCTAACGGGATCGACGCGACCTTTCTGGCGACCAGCGCGTCCTGTCGTGGCGGGCTCATGCGCACGGCGATGTCGGCTTCCTGCTCCAGAAGGTTAGCGGACGCGTTGCTCAGCACGACCTCGACGATCAGGCCCGGGTAACGCTCGCGCAGCCGTGCCAGCATCGGCGGCAGCACCTCGATGCCGACAAGCTCGGCCACGCTCAGTCGGACCACGCCGGCTACCTCGTCCGGCGCGGCAGCCGCAGCCCGTACGAACGCGTCCGACGCGTGCGCCATGGCTCGTGCCGACCCGGCGAGCGCCTGTGCCACCTCCGTCGGCACCAGCCCCCTGGGCGAACGGACGAACAGCACGGTGCGGAGCGAGCGTTCCAGCGCCTCGATGCGGGCGCGCACGGTGGGTTGCGCCACGCCAAGGCGACGAGCCGCACCGGACAGGCTGCCCTCTTCCAGCACGGCCAGGAAGGCACGTTGATCATCCCAGTCGACAGAGTCGCTCATCGAAAACATGCTAGCTGCTGGAGGAATTCTGACAATTTTCTTCATACCTGGCGCGGCGCACCGTTTGTGCGAACCACAAACGGGGATGAACGATGAACGGCAGCAACAGGACGGCCCTGGTTCTGGGTGCCACCGGCGGCATCGGCGGGGAGGCGGCGGCGGCACTGCTGCGGCATGGCTGGAAGGTCGTGGCGATGACGCGAGGCCGGACCGGCGGGCCGAGCGACGCCGCGGGCAGGCTCGCGGGCGTGACCTGGGTCGCCGGCGACGCGATGCGCGCGGCCGACGTGCGCCGGGCCGCCGAGGGCGTGCGGGCGATCGTCCATGCCGTGAACCCGCCGGGCTATCGCGACTGGAACAAGCTGGTGCTGCCCATGATCGACAACAGCATCGCAGCCGCCAAGGCGACCGGGGCGCGGATCGTCCTGCCGGGCACGATCTACAACTACGGCTTCGACGCCTTTCCGACCCTCCATGAGGACGCGCCGCAGCACCCGGTGACGCAAAAGGGCCGCATACGCGTGCAGCTCGAACAACGGCTGGAAGCAGGCAGCCGGGCGGGCGCGCCGGCGCTGATCGTGCGGTTCGGCGACTTCTTCGGTCCGCCACCTGGCAACAACTGGTTCGGCCAGGCACTCGCCACGCCGGACAGGCGCCTGGCCGCGATCACCTACCCGGGCAGAAACGGCGTCGGCCATGCCTGGGCCTACCTGCCCGACGCCGGCGAAACCATCGCGCGCCTGCTGGACCGGTCGGACGAGCTCGACCCGTTCGCGCGGTTCCACTTCGCCGGCACCTGGGATGCGGACGGCGCCGGGATGGTGGGGGCGATCGCGCGGGGCGTCGGCCGGCCCGGCACCAGGATCAAGGCGCTGCCCTGGCCGCTGATCGGCCTCGCCGGCCTGGTGCAGCAGACGCCGCGCGAGATCCACAGGATGCGCTACCTGTGGAGAACGCCGATCCGGCTCGACAACAACAGGCTGGTCGCGTTTCTCGGCGAGGAGCCGCACACGCCGCTCGACGACGCGGTGCGAGCCACGCTGAAGGCGTTGAACGTCAGCTGAGGTTCTAGGAGGTGCGCGGGCCGAACAGGATGATGCCGGCGCCGAGCAGGCAGATGGCAGCACCCAGCGCGTCCCAGCGATCCGGGCGCGTGTTCTCGACCGCCCCGAGCCAGGCGAGCGACGCGCAAACATAGACGCCGCCATAGGTCGCATAAGCCCGGCCGGCCGCGGCCGCGTCGATACGCGTGAGCAGCACGGCGAACAGCACCAGCGTGACCAGGCCTGGCCCGAGCCACCAGGCCGGACGGTGCAGGCGCAGCACCGCCCAGAACGAGAAGCAGTCGGCGATCTCGGCCAGGGCGGCGGAAACGAACACGACCAGGGCGAACACGGCGGCGGCTCCGACCGGGGACATGGTGTTCAACCCTGCACCGGTGCGCTAGCCAGCGTCCATGACCGAGCCGCCACGCCCGATCCGGATCTTCGTTGACGCCGACGCCTGCCCGGTGAAGGCGGAAATCTACCGCGTCGCCGAGCGCTACCGGCTGTCCGTGTTCGTGGTGTCGAACAGCCTGATCGCGATCCCCGGCTCCCCTCTGGTCGAGCGGGTGGTGGTGGAAGCGGGCCCGGACGTCGCCGACCGGTGGATCGCCGAGCGCGCCGTGCGCGGCGACATGGTGATCACCGCCGACGTGCCGCTGGCGGCCGCCTGCGTGAAGAACGGCGCCGAGGTGCTGGGGCCGACCGGCCGCCGCTTCGACACGGATTCGATCGGCATGACCCTGGCGACGCGCAACCTCATGGAGGACCTGCGCGCCACGGGCCAGGTCACCGGCGGCCCGAGACCGTTCGGGCCGAAGGACCGCTCGGCGTTCCTGAACGCGCTCGACACGGCGGTGGTGCGCCTGCGCAAGGCCGGCTTCGTGACCGGCTAGAGCATGATCCGTTCGCATCGGCTCCCGGAGCCTGCTCCAGCCCATTGTGTTGCAGGGGATCTTCATTCGATCGACCAATCCGGTTCGATCGAATGACGTCCTAGGCGCCGAAGTAGCTCGGCCGGTCGATGTCGGCGATCAGTCCCGGTCCGGTCGGCTCCCAGCCGAGCGCGTCCCGCGTCCTGCGGCTCGACACGCGGTTGTCGATCGCGGCGAACCGCGCGAACCAGCCGAAATGGTCGGCCGCTTCCTCCGGGGTTTTGCCGACCACCGGCACGTCGAGGCGGCGCCCGATCACCGCCGCGATCTCCCGGAACGGCACGCCCTGCTCCGCGACCGCGTGGTAGCGCGCGCCCGCCTCGCCGTGTTCCAGCACCAGCCGGTAAGCCTTCGCCGCGTCGAGCCGGTGCACCGCGGGCCAATGGTTGGACCCGTCGCCGATGAACGCCGCCATGCCCTTCTGCCGCGCGATCCCGATCAGGAGCGGGACGAAGCCGTGGTCGCCGTCGCCGTGCACCGAAGGCGGCAGGCGCACCACGGCGACGCGCGTGCCCTGCGAAGCGGCGGAAAAGGCGGCCTGCTCGGACACGCGGGGCAGCCCGTCGTCGGACGGAGCTTCGGTGTCCTCGGTGGCGAGCTGTCCCGGCGTCAGCAGCCCCGAGCCGGAAGTGACGATCAGCAGACGGTTTGAGCCGGCGAGGGCGGCACCCATGGCCTCGATGGCGCGCCGGTCGACCTCGCAGCTTTCCTTGAAGTTGGCGAAGTCGTGGATGAAGCCGGCGTGGATCACCGCGTCCGACGCGCCCGCAGCGCTGCGCAGGGCGTCGAGGTTGCCGAGATCGCCCCGGTGCGCCTCGGCGCCCGCGGCCGCCAGGGCGTCGGCAGCCGCGTCCGACCGGGCCAGCCCGACCACCTGGTGGCCGGCGCCGAGCAGTTCCTGCACGATGGCGGAGCCGACGAAGCCGGTCGCCCCGGTCACGAAAACACGCATCACATCGTTCCTCGCTCTGGATTTCACGGCCACGTTGCCGGGGCCGAGGCCGCAGGATAGAACTCCGGCGGGGACGGTCCACGCTGTAGGATCCGGTTCATCGTCGCGATCGTCCAGGAACAGGCCATGGACCCTTTGTCGGACGTGCTGTCGCTGCTGAAGCCGCGCAGCTACATGGTGGGCGGCTTCGATGCCGGCGCGCCTTGGTCGATCCGCTTCCCGTCGCATAGCGGCATCAAGTGCTACGCGGTGGCGTCCGGCGGATCCTGGCTGTCGACGGACGGGCTGGCAGAGCCGATACGGCTCTCGAGCGGCGACTGCTTCCTGCTGCCACGCGGCCGGCCGTTCCGCCTCGCCAGCGACCTGGACCTTCCGGCGGTCGATGTCGGCACGATCTTTCCCGTCCGCACCGCCGGCGGCTTTGCCGTGCTCAACGACGGCGGCGGCTTCTCCGTGATCGGCGGCCATTTCGCGCTGGACGGCGACCATGCCGGCATGCTGCTGGGGATGCTGCCGCCGGTGGTGCACATCCGGTCGGAAGCGGACCGGGCGGCGATGCGCTGGTCGCTGGAGCGCATGAAGCAGGAGCTGCGCGAGCCGCAGCCGGGCGGCGTGCTGGTGGCGCAGCACCTGGCCATCCTGATGCTGGTGCAGGCGCTCCGGCTGCACCTGGCGGACGCGCAGGGCGGTGTCGGCTGGCTGTTCGCGCTTGCTGACAAGCGGATGCGGGCGGCGATCACCGCGATGCACGACGACCCGGCGCACCGCTGGACCCTGCAGGAGCTCGCCGCGCAGGCCGGCATGTCGCGCTCGAGCTTCGCGCTCCGGTTCAGGCAGACGGTGGGCGCCTCGCCGATGGACTACCTGACGCGCTGGCGCATGATGCTGGCCGGAAACAGGCTCGCCAGCTCCAGCGATCCGGTGTCGGCCATCGCGGCCTCGCTCGGCTACGAGTCGGAAAGCGCGTTCAGCACCACCTTCAAGCGGCTGATGCACCGTCCGCCGCGGCAATGGCGGCGCAGCCGGAGCGAACGCGACGGCGCAGCCCCGGCGGAATGAGCGCCCGATGCGTCACGCCGTCCGGCTCAGCGGGAAGTGGCAGGCGGCCTCGCGCCCGTCGCCCCGGTCGCTGAGCATCGGCGGCTCGACGCGGCAGCGCTCCCGCGCCACCGGGCAGCGTGTGTGGAAGCGGCAGCCGGGCGGCGGCGACACCGGGCTCGGTACGTCGCCGCTGAGCAGGATGCGCCGGGACGACAACCCCACCACCGGTTCCGGCACCGCCGAGATCAGCGCCGCGGTATAGGGATGCGCGGGCGCGTGCAGCACGGTGTCGGCGGGCCCCAGCTCCACCAGCGAGCCGAGATACATTACCGCCACGCGGGTCGCGACCTGGCGCACCACGCTGAGGTCGTGGGCGATGAACACGTAGGTCAGGCCCAGCCTGTCCTGCAGGTCGGCGAACAGGTTGACGATCTGCGCCTGGATCGACACGTCGAGCGCCGACACCGGCTCGTCCGCCACCACCAGCCGGGGCGACAGCGCCAGGGCGCGCGCGATGTTGATGCGCTGCCGCTGCCCGCCGGAGAACTCGTGCGGGTAGCGCGCCAGCGCCGCCTCCGGCAGCCCGACCAGCTGTGCCAGCTCGTGCAGGCGGTCGCGTATCTCGGCCGCGCCGCGTCGACCGTCCGGGCCCGAATGCACGCGAAGCGGCTCGGCGATGAGGTCGCCAACCCGCCGCCGCGGGTTCAGCGAGGCGTAGGAGTCTTGGAACACCATCTGCATGCGCGGGCGGAGCGGACGCAGCGCGCGCTCGCCCATGACGGTGATGTCGATGCCCTCGAACGACACCCGGCCGCTGGAGATGTCGGTCAGGCG
>CAXSHC010000201.1:2613-6019 GCA_964236745.1 uncultured Acetobacteraceae bacterium | reverse complement strand
GGAACGGGGGAACCTTCAAGGAGAGCCGGGGGATCCGCCCAGCCGGTCATCGCCGTCCTCCTTTGCCCAAAGCACAGCGTATCCTAGCTCAGCTACTCCCGGCTTCCATTACTTTATCGCAACACATGAGGATTTGTACAAGATCGCTGTTATATCTACGACCTTAACGAGAACCGATCCGTTTATTACAGCCTGTGGTTGTTTCAGGACCGTTATATCCACGCGCCGGTTCAGGCCCGGGGCGCGGGCCGACAACCGGCGGCGGTGGGCGGAAACACGCGCTGGCGAAGCGCGTCCCCACCCACCCCCGGTCCGCCTAGTCGGCGGGCGGCGGCGCCATGTCGTTCGCCTTCATCAGCGCGCGCTCCTGCTGGTGCAGCGCCTGCATCTGGGCGTGGGTGCTCGATGCGGTCGCGAGCTGGGCCGGGGTCAGCATGTTGCGGATCGCCAGCTCGTTGGAGATGCGCTGCGCCTCGAGCTGCTGCATCAGCGCGGTTTCCTGCTGCGCCAGCGGCTGCAGGCTCGCCTCGCTGACGGTGCCGGAGCCCAGCACCGCGTCGTCGATCTGCTCGTGCACGGCGCGCAGCTGCGAGAACAGGCTGCCCGGACCGTGTTCGGCCTTCATCAGCGCGTGCACCTTGGTCTTCTGGTCGTCGGTCAGGGTGACGCCTTCCAGCAACGGGCTGCCGTGGTGCCAGCCGCCAGGACCGCCGCCAGCACCGCCGCCGTGCTGGGCCATCGCCGGGCCGACGCCCGCCCCCAGCGCGCCGGTGGCGGCCAGAACCAACAACAACTTCCTGTCGAACATCGCATCATCCTCGCATGGCGTCCCGGAACGGGATCGACAGCAGCATGCGCAACCGCTGTAACAGGGAGAACCGCGTTACGGCGACGGAATGTAACCCTCACGGGAAAGAGCGATGGCCACCCGCATCCTGGTTTCCGGCTTCGAGCCGTTCGGCGGCGAGGCGGTCAACCCGTCGCAGCGGGCGGTGGAAGCGCTTGGCCGGATGACGCTGCCGGGCATCGCGCTGCGCACAATCGTGCTGCCGACGCGGTTCGGCGGAACGCTGGCCAGGCTGGACGCCGAGCTGGCCTGCTGGCCGGCGGAGGTGGTGCTGTCGGTGGGCCTCGCCGGCGGCCGCGCCGGGCTCACGGTGGAACGGGTGGCGATCAACCTCGCCGACGCGCGCATTCCCGACAACGACGGCGCGCAGCCGCTGGACCAGCCGGTGGTCGCCGGCGCCCCGGCCGCCTACTTCGCCCGCGTGCCGGTCAAGGCGATGACGGCGGCGATCCGCGCGGCGGGGGTGGACGCGTCGGTGTCGCACAGCGCCGGCACCTTTGTGTGCAACCACGTGTTCTTCGGCCTGTGCCACCGCGCCGAAACCACCATGCCCGGCCTGCGCTGCGGCTTCGTGCACGTCCCCTGGCTGCCGGAACAGGCGGCGCGTCATGGCGGTGGCCCGGCCATGGACGCCGAAACAACGGCGCGCGGCCTGGCGGCGGCCCTTCTCGCGGTGGCGGCCGGCGCGACGGAGCCGGCGGTGGCGGTGGCGGAAGGAGCGTGGTGCTGAACCCGGTGATGCCGGCGACGCCCGACCCGGCCGGGTTCATCGCCGCCCACACCGCGATTGGCCGGGCGCCGCTGGTGCCCGAGATCGCGCTGCAGCTCGCCACCGAGATCACGCCGATCTGGCAGGCCTCCGAGGCGTGGCTGCAGCGGCAGGGCATCGAGCCGCCGTTCTGGGCCTTCGCCTGGCCCGGCGGGCAGGCGCTGGCGCGGCACGTGCTGGACCATCCGGAGCGGGTCCAGGGCCGCCGGGTGCTGGACTTCGCGGCCGGCGGCGGCATCGCCGCGATCGCCTGCGCGCTGGCCGGGGCGCAAACGGTGGCGGCGGCCGAGATCGACCCGCTGGCCGCGGCAGCGATCCGCTTGAACGCTGTTCATAATTCCGTCGCCGTCACCGTGCTGGCCGAGGACCTGGTCGGCAGCGACCGGGCGTTCGACCTGATCCTGTGCGGCGACGTCTGCTACGAGGCGCCGATGACGCGACACATCCTGCCCTGGCTGCGCGGCCTGGCCGCGACGACGGAGGTGTGGGTGGCCGATCCCGGACGCGCCTACCTGCCGACGGACGGGCTCCTGCCGATCGGCCGCTACGACGTGCCGACCTCCCTGGAGCTGGAGGACCGCGTGCTGAGGCCGACCGTGCTGTACCGCCTGCTGCCTGGATGAAGCCGGATTGTTCGCGTCCCCCGCAACCGGGACGGCGGCAACGCGCTTGTCCGCCAAGATTAAGCCGTGTTTGCGTGCAATCACGGCGTCAGGACCGGGCTTTCCGCCCGCCTTTTCCCTGGGAGTTGTCATGCTGAAGAAAACGATCGCGGTGCCGATGGCGCTGGCCTTGTCGCTCGGTGCCGCCCTGCCGGTGGCGCCCGCCTCCGCCGAGCCCGGCGGCTGCCTGAAATACGGTGCGGCCGGTGCGGTCGGCGGCCACCTCGCGCATCACGGCGTGCTGGGTGCGGCCGGCGGCTGCGCCACCGGCATGTACATGCGCCATCGCTACCGCAAGCAGCAGCGCGCCGCCGCGGTGGCAGGGGATCGTGGCGACGCGGCGGTGGACAGCACCCCGCGCTAAGCGTTCTCCCGCGCATGGAATACGCGACAGGCCGCCTCCGGGCGGCTTGTTTCGTTTTGGATGCTCCGGCCTGATGCCCCGACCTGATGTTCCGCCCGGGCGCCGGTGCCGGCTCAGTCGGTGTCGCCGGTGCGCGACAGGGTGCCGGTCACGTTGGGCAGGGTGACGTCGCCGCTGCCGTGATGCGACAGGCTGCCGCCGCCGATGCTGGCCCGCACCAGGAGGTCGCCGGAACCGTTGCGCACGCCGACAAGCATGCCGATCCGCCCGGCGAGCACGGCGATGTCCCCCGACCCGTTGCCCGTCACGCGCATCGTGTCGCTGTCGACGGAACCGATCCGGATGTCGCCGCTTCTGTTGGTTTCGGCATCGACCGGGCCCTCGATCTGTTTGGCGAGGACATCGCCGCTTCCGCTCAGCACCAGGTGGGCCTGGCCGATCACGGCGGTTCCCAGCAGCAGGTCGCCGCTGCCGGTGAGCAAGGCCGACAGATGCGGGATCGTGCCGCTGCCGATGCGCAGGTCGCCCGACCCGTTCATCACGACGTCGACCGGGCCGGACACCTCGTCCACCGACACGTCGCCGTCGTTGCGCTGCCGCAGCGTCAGCGGGCCGGTGGCGTCCAGCGCCATCGAGCCGCTGCCCGTGCCCTCGATCGTCACCGGCCCGGAGAACCGGCCGCCGCGCATGTCGATCGCGCCGGTCTGCCGGATCCGGATCGGCATGGACGGCGGAAGGCGCAGGACGACGTCGCCCGGCTCGCC
>CAXSHC010000201.1:0-2603 GCA_964236745.1 uncultured Acetobacteraceae bacterium | reverse complement strand
CTTCGCACGCGGACGTGACGGGGCCGCCCGCCGTCGACAGCGCGCGCAGCGCCGCATCCTGGCCCCGCCCGACCGACACCACCACGCGCCCGTCGAGATCCGGCGCGGGCAGAAGCGTCACCGAGCTGGCGCAGGACAGGTCGACGAACAGGTGATCGGTCTCGACGCTGCGCGTGGGCGCGTCCGCATCGGGTTGCGGCAACGGCCGGCTCGCCTGGCTGGCACCGGATGACAGGCGGATCGCGATCGCGGTCGGCATGCGTGGATGACGCGCGTCGTCGTGCGACAGGGTCCAGCCGACAAAGGCGATGGCGCCGAGCAGGAGTGCCGCTCGCCGGCGACGCATGCGTATGTCGCCCGTGCGGGACAGGTCGTGGATCGGGAACACCGGCACGGTGCTCACTCGCCCATGCGTCGGAAGTCGCGATGAAGCTCGAAGTCGGGGGCGGTGACAAAGGCCTCGATCCGGCCGAGACGCGGTTCCAGCTGGTCGAAGCGATGGCGCAGCAGCGCCCAGCCTTCGCGAACCGGCACCGTCCGGTCCGTGGTGGCGGCACGGCCGCCGCGACGGCTCGCGTCCTGTGCGCCCGAGGCCCTGCCCGGCCTGTCCCGGTCGGCATAACCAGGCATGTAGCCGGGCGCGTAGCCGAGGCGGCGGCGAAGCAGCAGCGCCAGCGCCAGGTAGGCCAGGCCCGTCGGCAGGATCAGGAACAACACGGCCACGATCCGCACCAGCGGCAGCGGCAGGTCGAGGTCGTCGGCGAGGCCGGCGCAGACGCCTGCGGCAAGGGCGCCGTCGTCCTGGCGCCAAACGCGTGGGTGGGAGCCGGACCGGAACGGATCCATGGGTTTCCTCCCCTCAGCGCGGCATGCGGCTGCGCCAGCCGGCCAGCTCGGCGTCGAGGATGCGCTCCAGGTTCTCGACCCGCTGTTCCATGCGTCGCGCCAGCTCGTTCATGTCGGCCAGCGCGCGCTGCTCCTCGGCACCCAGGCCGGCGCTGCCGATCTCGCGCAGCCGACGGTCGTGGCGGAGCTTCAGGAACCAGGCGAGAAGCCCGAAGAAGGCGATGATCGCAACGATGTCCGTCAGGCTGTCCACCAGGTGACTGCCACTCAGGATCGCGAGGGTGGAGGAGTCCACGACGGCCTATCCTTCAGGAACGGGTGTTGCTGCCATCCGGGCCGGCTTGCGGCCCCTCGACCGCACCGCCCTCCGGCGCGGCCTTGCGCTCGCGCAGCCTGGCGCGCAGGGCGGCGAGCTCGGTTTCCACCGCGCTGTCGGCTTCCAGGCCCTCGATCTCCTGTTCCAGAGTGCGCCGGCCGAGGTCGTAGGACTCCGCGCGGCCTTCCAGCGCGTCGAGGTTGCGCTCGATCTGCTCGAAGCGGCCGAACGCGTTGCCGATGCGGTCGTCGTAGATCCGCTCGCGCAGCTTCACCCGGGAAGACGCGATGGATGTGCGCGTCAGCAGCGCCTGCTCGCGCGCCTTGGCTTCGGCGAGCTTGGCCTGCAGCTTGGAGATGTCGTCGTTCTGGTGCGACAGGCCGGCGAGGATCTGCCCGTGCTGCGCTTCCAGCGTTTCGCGCGACCTGGTCAGGTGGGTGCGGGCCTGCAGCGCGCCGCGCGCCAGGTCGTCGCGGCCGTGGGTCAGGGCGAGCTCGGCCTTGCGCTCCCATTCCGCCTCGTCGCGCGACAAGGTGGCGATGCGGCGCTCGATCTCCTTGCGCTCGGCGATGGTCTGCACCGCAGACGAGCGCACCTCGACCAGCGTGTCCTCCATCTCCTGGATGATCAGGCGGATGATCTTCCGGGGGTCTTCCGCCCCGGCGACGATGGCGTTGATGTTGGAATTCACGATGTCCGACAGGCGGGAGAAGATGCTCACGGGGTTAAACTCCGTTGCGGTGGCGGCGGGTTGCGTATGGCCTCTGGGCGTCATCACAGCAGCTTCCGTGCCAACCGCCGGCGACGCCGCAGCATCGTTGCAACCCGTTGTTCCGGAACGGTTTTTTCCACGCGCTTGCATGCACGACGATCGCGACACACAGTGCGACGCAGCAGCATCATGGTTCGGAGGACCAACCCTTGGCGCGTTCGGCCACCTCGCCCGCGGAGGCTGCCACCCCTATCGGCGAGGCGCCGGCGTTCCAGGAGATGCTGGCGCACGTGTCCAAGGCCGCTCCGTTGAACCGTCCGGTGCTGGTGATCGGCGAGCGTGGCACCGGCAAGGAGCTGGTGGCAAGCCGGCTCGCCTTCCTGTCCACGCGCTGGGACAAGCCGTTCATCAAGCTGAACTGCGCGGTGCTGGGCGAGGCGCTGCTGGACAGCGAGCTGTTCGGCCACGAGGCCGGCGCCTTCACCGGCGCCACGCGCAGGCGTCCGGGCCGGTTCGAGCTGGCCGATGGCGGCACGCTGTTCCTGGACGAGATCGCCACCGCGTCCATGGCGGTGCAGGAGAAGCTGCTGCGGGTGATCGAGTACGGCACCTTCGAGCGCGTCGGCGGCAACGATGCGATGCAGGTGGACGTGCGCGTGGTGGCGGCGACCCATGCCGACCTGCCGGCGCTGGTGCGGGCCGACCGGTTCCGCGCCGACCTGCTGGACC
>CAXSHC010000200.1:0-6093 GCA_964236745.1 uncultured Acetobacteraceae bacterium | reverse complement strand
CGGCACGACGTTCCCATTCCTGCGGCGAGGCAAGCACGTGGCGATCGTCGGACTTTGTTCCGCGGTGCCGACGCGGCTGGGATCCGCCGCCGGCGCACTTGGCGCCGACCAGATCCGCCGCACCGCGACCCTGTTGGACCAAGTCGGGCAGGAAGAGCTGTTCAGGGTAGTGCCGATCCATCATCCGCCGGTAATGGGAAGGCGGCCGACGCCAGGCGCTGCGCGACCGGGACGAACTGGCGCGATGCTGGAACAATCGGGCGCGGAGCTGGTGCTGCACGGCCACCATCACCGCTCCCGCCGTACGGTCCTGCCGGGGCCGGCCGGACCGATCCCGGTTGTCGGTGTGCCGGCAGCGCTGGCCGCGGTCCCGCGCCCCGAGACGGCGACCTGGCATCTACACCGGGTCGCGCGCGGCACTTCCGGCTGGGAAGTGACCACGCTGGGCCGTCGCTACGATCCGCAGCGCGACCGGTTCGAGACGACGCGGCAGGACGGTTTCCAGGTCGTGTTCCCAAAACGTTAGTAGCGGAGCGCGATGGTCAGCCGGGTGTCGCCCGGCCCTGCCGTGAAGCGGACCCGATTGAACGAGGGCGGGGCCATGAAGATCGGGGCATTGTTGGAAAAGCCGTATCCTTCGACCGGCAGCCCGATCAGCGAACGGTCGAAGTGATGGTTGTTGTTCTGGTCGTGATACACCGCGACCGCATAGGTGCCTGGAGCCGACATCACGAAACAAGCGGTGGCCGACTGTCCCGTCAGCGTCACCCGCTGAAGCGCGATCGATCCCTTGTGCGCCAGAAAGGCGGCAGCCCGAGCGCCATACAGGGTGAAGGTGATGTTGCCGGCGACGTGCCGCACCCCGGTGACCGTCACCAGGATCCTTTGCGGCGCAGGCTCGGCCATGGAGGCGCATGGTTTGGCGTTCTGGCCCACCGGCTGGCCCACCGCCGGCGCCGCCAGCGAGGCCCAAAGGCCGATCGCCAGGACGAGGCCGCGACATGGCGGGCGTTGGCGCGGAATGACCGTCCGGCCTACGATACAGGCCATTTCGCTCGACCGACCCTCAGCCGCTAGCGCTTTCACATCATGCATGATCGGCTCGATAGTGCGCAGTTTCCGGACGCGGGCAAGCCCGCCGGTGTTGTCGGCGGCCTTGTTGGCGGTGGTGGGCTGGGTGATCCGTCCGTTCCTGGCGACCCTGGCGGTGGTGCTGCCGACACTGCTGATGGAGCGGCTGCTGCGCTTGTTTGCCCTGGTGGCGACCAACGACGTTCCGGCGCTGTCAGTGCTGCGGCTCCTGGTGGATCTGCTGCCGCACTATCTGGGGCTGGCATTGCCGGCAGCATTGTTCGTGGCGATGTATTGCAGTGGTCGCGCGGCTGAGCGCGGAGAACGAGCTCGACGCGCTCCAGAACGCGGGGCTGTCGCTTGGGCGGATCAGCCGGCCGTTTCTCCTCATCGGGCTGCTGGCGGCGGGGATCGGCTTCGGGCTGTACGGCTACCTGCAACCCTATGCCCGCTATGCGTACAGAGCCGCGTTCCACGCCGCGACCAACAACAATTGGGATGCCGCGATCGTTCCCGGCGAGATCATCCACGTGTCGCGCGATCTGGTCATCACGACCGACCAAGCCGACCGGTTCGGCGGCCACCTGCACCGCGTGGTAATCTACCAGCGCCGACACGGCCAGGTGGGGAGGAAAAGATCACCACCGCACGAAACGGCCACCTTGTCCTGTCGCCGGATGGCGCGGAGCTGCTCCTGACCCTGGACACCGCCATACAGGTCGATGCGCTGCCGCCGGGTTAGGCCGGGTAGGGTGCAGGACGACAGGCCGAGCGCGCTCACCACCCCGCATGTCACGGTGCGGCGCCCGTTCGCCGTGCGCCTGCGAAGCTTCCGGCCCCGCGGCGCCGACGAGCGCGAGATGAGCTTGAGCGCGCTTTGGACGGCATCGCATCACCCGCCCGCGTTTCTACCCCTCCGCCGGATCCGGGCGGAACTGCATAGACGGATCGTCCGCGCCTTCGCTGGCGCTGATCCCGGTGCTGGCGGTGCCGCTCGGCCTCGCCGGTAAGCGCGTGCGGCGCCGATACGGGATTGTCGTCGGCGTGGTGATCCTGGTGCTGTACTACCATGCCATCCAGCTCACGGAGTCGCTCGGCACCGCCAACCTAGCCGATCCGCGTCCCGCGACCTGGATCGCAGCCGGCATCTTCGCGACCGGCTGCATCGCCGGCTTCCGGCGTGCCTCGCTGCATCCCGGCGAAAGCCCGCTCGATGGGGTCGTCGGCCTGTGCGAGCGCGTCTGGCAGGCCTGCCTGCAGGCCGGCCTGGGCAGGACGCGAGACGGCAAGGCACGTATCGAGCAGCCGTCCTGATCCTGCGTCGCTACCTCATGCGGCTGTTCCTGGCGCGTGCGTTCGGCACGCTTCTCGCGTTGGCCGCCATCCTGGAACTGCTCGACCTGCTGGACCAAGCGAGTGCCATCGTGACCTATGGCGGGATCGCGGGCATTGGCCGCTATATCGGGCTGCGCCTCGCCTCGATGCTCGCGGCGGCGATGCCGCTGGCGGTGCTGGCCGGGGCACTGCTGACCTTTATGAGGCTGGCCGGCGGGCTGGAGATCACCGCAATGCGTGCGGCGGGTCTCGGTCTGGGCCGGATCGTGCGTGGCCTGCTTCCCACCTGCGTGCTGCTGGCGGTCCTGCAGTTCCTGCTGCAAGCGGCGATCTCTCCCGTTGCCGAGCGCGCCTTGTCCTCCTGGTGGGTCCGGACCATGCCGGTGCAGCCATCCGTTCCGTCCAGGCTGTGGCTGCACGCCCAGGGCGACCTCGCGGCGATCGACCGGGTTTCACCGGACGGGCGGATACTGACCGGCCTGCTGATCGTGCAGCGCGCCGCGAACGGCGACCTCGACGCGCGGATCGACGCCTGCGACGCCACCTGGACCGGCGGGCGCTGGCGCCTGCACGATGTGCGGATCATCCGCCCGGACCACCCGGGCGACGAGATCCGTTCCGAGCTCGACTGGCCGCATGGACCATCGCCATCCAACATGGTCGAGTTGGCCTGGCCCGTCGGGCCGCAGACCCTGATCTGCCTCGTCGCCACCCTGCGCGGATGCTGGTCCGCGACACGCGGTCCGCTGTTCTCCTGGACAGCGCTAGACACGCTGGTGGTCGCGCTGCTCGATCCGGCGCTGATGATGGTCTTGGCCGCTCCCCTGCTGCTTGCGCTGCCCCGGTCAAGCGGGACCGGACTGGGCGCGCTCAGGGCGATCGGGCTCGGGCTCGGCTATCTCAGCCTCGCCGGGCTGCTGGCCGCCATGGGCGATGCGGGCACGCTGCCGCCGATCGTGGCGGCGGCGGTGCCGATCCTGTTGTTCGGCCACCTATGGCATCGTCAGCCTGCTGCTATTGGACACGTAACGATCCTGTTCCGGTCCGACATGGATGTTGCCGCGGTTTCTTGACAGCCTTCCGACACCGGTCCACCCATGCCTGCATGTATGAAACATGGCGGAAACATGGTCGAAGCTTCGACCTTGGACGGATGACTTTTCGCGACCTTCTCGCCGCCTACGGCACCCATCCCGCCGTCCATCTTTATCTTGTTCTTGCGGCTGCCTCGACCGCGCTGGCGGTCCATTGCAGCATGTCGGTCTGGCAGCCCACCTGCGCCGCGCTGGTCACGCTGGCGGCCTATCCGGTGGCCTGGTATGGCATCCACCGCTTCATCCTGCACAGCAAGCTGCTTTACCGCCACCGGATGACCGCCGCGCTGTGGAAACGGATCCACTTCGACCACCACCAGGATCCGTACCGCATGGACGTGCTGTTCGGCGCTCCGGCCACCACACTGCCGACCTTGTTCGGCATTTTGGTTCCGCTCGGATGGCTCGTCGGAGATGGATGGGGTGGAGCCGCTTCCGCTTCCGCCACCGGAATGCTGATCACCTGCGCGTACGAGTTCTGCCACTGCATCCAGCACCTGAACTTCAAGCCGCGCTCGCGCCTGCTGCGACGGATGAAGGAGCTTCACTTGGCGCATCATTTCCACGACGAGGTCGGCAACTACGGCATCACCTCGTTCGTGGTCGACCGGTTGTTCGGCACCTATTATGCCTCCGCCAAGCAGCGGCGGCGTTCGCCGCACGTGTTCAACCTGGGTTACGACGTGCCGGAAGCCACGCGCTTTCCCTGGGTGGCACGGTTGACGGGCGCTCTGCCCCGCGACCGGCCACCGTATCGCTCCGAGCGGGTCTGACCGGTCGAGGCGGGGCATGGCCAGCCCGGACGGGCTCACCGCGCTCGTGCTCGCCGGCAGCCGAGCCGGACGCGCCGACCCGATGGCGCGCAATGCAGGGTTGTCGCACAAGGCCCTGCTGCCGGTCGGCGGCAGGACGATGATCGACCGGGTGCTCGGCACCTAGAGCGCCTGCCCGTAGGTGAGCGGCATCGTTGTGTCGGCAGACGCCGCGGAGTCGCTGCTTCCGGCTGGCGCGGCCAGCCAGGCGATCCTGGTCCGGCCGTCGCATTCGTCGTCGAGCTGCAGCGTCGCGGCGATCCTGAACGAGTTCGGGCCGGCGCTGCTGGTCACCACCGCCGATCATCCGCTGCTGACCCCGGAGATGGTGGCCTACTTCATGGCTGCCGCTCCCATGGATGCCGACGTAGTCGCCACGGTGGCGACCGCCCCGGTGGTGCAGGCCACCCATCCCGGCATCCGGCGGACCTGGCTCCGGTTCCGCGGCTGTCGCCTCGTGGGCTGCAACCTGTTCCTGCTGCGAACCGCGAAAGCGGGTGCCGTGCTCGGGTTCTGGCAGCGCATGGAACAACGACGCAAGCGGCCGCTGGCGATCGCCCGGCTGATCGGAGCGGTTGCGCTGCTGCTCTATGCCGCGCGGGCCGCGTCGATCACCGGGATGCTGCGCCTGCTTGGCCGCAGGGTTCGCGCGAAGCTGGCGGTGGTCGAGATGCCGTTCGCCGATGCCGCGATCGACGTCGATCGGCCGACCGACCGGGTCCTGGCGGAACAGGCCCTGCGCCAGCGGCAGGTGGATCAGTCCGGGTTGGTCGTCGGCGGCGACGTCACGTAGCGCGCCTCGATCTGCGCTACGCAGGGGCTCTCGGCGAACCGGTCGTCGGAGTGCCGGCCGTGCCTCGGCGCCGAGGTTTCGGTCGCAAACAGCCGGTCGCCGGAGATCGATCCCGAAATCTGATCCGTGCCGGCCTGGTTCAGCATCGTGAAGCGGCCGTCTGGCTCGATCTGGCCGTCGATGAAGCGTCGCGTCCGATGGGTGCGCAGCCAAACGCGGCTGTTCTGGACCTGATAGCTGACATCGTCGTCCAAGCCGCATCCAGCCCCACCGGACTGCACCGTCCGCCTGCCGACGTAGACGCCGTCCTTGTGCGGCGGCAGCGGAGCGCTGGACGGAACCGCAGGCATGGAGGACGACGCACAACCTCCCCCCGCCAAGCCGGGCAACGCGAGGCAGTAGCCGGCCGCAATCCGGATGGGGTGTCTGGTTGGATTGCGTTCAACCGGGTTCATCGCCGTAATTCTACCGCTTGCCATGCGGCGCGTCCAAATAGCAGCAGCCCGATCGCCGACGCCGCAAGGGCCGCCGACGCAGCGCCGATCCCGCCGAACCGTGGCAGGAGCACGACCAGACCCACGGCCAGGCAGGACGTCGCCGCGAACTGGAGCATCAATGCCTGCCTTGCCAGGCCCAACGCCACCAGCAGGGGCTCGAAGCCGATCCCGGCAAGGTCGACCGCTGCGGCAGCACCCAGCAGACGGAGCAGCGGATAAGCATCGAGATGACCAGGGCCGGCCAGCAAGCGCAGCCCCAGCCGCCCGAGCAGCAGGACAAGGATCAGGCCGCCGGCCCCAGCGCCGGCCAGCATCGCGACGCGGCGGAACAGTTGGCCGAGCGTGGTCTGCGCGGCCGCCGGTTCAAGGCTACCATGCGCACGGGCGAACTCAGCAAAGATCACGCGCGACGCCATGTCCGACACGCGGACGATTGACTAGGCCGGATTGACATTCAGGATTCACAGCGGGCGCGATCACTGGTTCATAGG
>CAXSHC010000199.1:4635-6103 GCA_964236745.1 uncultured Acetobacteraceae bacterium | reverse complement strand
GTGCATCTCCAGCAGGGACGCCAGGTTCTCGTCATCCTCGCGTATGCGGAACACGCCAGCGCCGCCGTTGCCGAACAGCGGCTTGACGATGATGTCGCGGTGCTCGGCGCGGAAGTCGCGGATCGCCTGGAGGTCCCAGGAGATCAGGGTGGGCGGCATCAGGTCGGGGAAGTGCGTCACCAGCAGCTTTTCCGGCGCGTCGCGTACCGAGCGGGGATCGTTCACCACCAGGGTGCCGCTGCCGTCGGCGGCGTGCACGTGCTCCAGCATGTGGGTGGCGGTGATGTAGGCCATGTCGAAGGGCGGATCCTGTCGCATCAGCACCACGTCGACGGAAGCAAGGTCGAGCACCTGCTCGTCACCGAGCGTGGCGTGCGCCCCAGCCACCCGCTGCACCGTGACCGGGCGGGCGCGTGCGGTCAGCCGCTCGATGCGAGCGGTTCCCGGCGCGAGCTTGCCTTCGCGCAGGCTCATCGCCCGCACGTCGTAGAGCCACAAGCGGTGGCCGCGCGCCTGCGCTTCCAGCATCAGCGCAAAGGTCGAGTCGCCGTTGATGTCGATGGCGTGGATCGGGTCCATCTGCACCGCGATCTTCAGGGAGGTGGCCATGGGCGGCATACCTTCAGGGTCCGATGTGGGCGCGCAGCCAGCCGGCCACGGTGGCGTGCCATTGCAGCGAGTTGGCGGGCTTCAGCACCCAGTGGTTCTCGTTTGGGAACACCAGCAGGCGGCTGTCGATGCCGCGCCGCTGCAGGGCGTCGAAGGCGCCGAGCCCCTGCTCCAGGGGGATGCGGAAGTCGTGGCCGCCATGGATGATCAGCTGCGGCACCCGCCAGGCGGCGACATGGGCGGCCGGGTTGAAGCGCTCGTAGGCGGCCGGGTCGCTCCACGGGGTGTGGCCGGGGCCGCCGTGTTCCCATTCCGCGAACCATAGTTCCTCGGTCGAGAACCCCATCATGCGGTCGTCGAACACGCCGTCATGGGTGACGAGGCACTTCCACGGCTGGTTCCAGTTGCCGGCGATCCAGTTCACCATGAACCCGCCATAGGAGGCGCCGAGCGCGCAGGCGCGGCTGCCGTCCAGGAACGGATACTTCGCCAGCGCCGCGGCCCAGCCCTTCTGGAGATCCTCCAGCGGGCGGTCGCCCCAGTGCCCGGAGATCGCGTCGGTGAAGGCCTGGCCGTAGCCGGTGGAGCCGTGGAAGTCGATCATCACCGCGGCGTAGCCGAGGCCGGCGTAGAATTGCGGGTTCCAGCGGTACGACCAGTCGTTGCCGAACGAGCCCTGCGGACCGCCATGGATCAGGAACGCGACCGGGTAGCGGTGCCCGGGTTGGTAGTTGTCCGGCTTGACCACGTAGCCGTGCACGAGGTCGTTGTTCCAGCCGGCAAAGGTGAACTGCTCGGCCGGCGCCATCTCGACCCCGGCCAGCCGGTCGGCGTCGACGTGCGTGAGCTGCACCGGTCG
>CAXSHC010000199.1:4076-4625 GCA_964236745.1 uncultured Acetobacteraceae bacterium | reverse complement strand
GGCAGGCGCCAAAGCTGTGCCGGGCTGTCCAGCGCGTCGCGCTGGATCACGAGGTCGTTGCCGGCCAGGACGGCGTCGGACACGTGGCCCCCATCGGTCAGGGCGGCGACGTGGCCCGAAGCGACGTCGAGCGCGAACAGCTTGCTCTGGCCCAGCTCCTCCGCGGTGACAAACAGGGTATGGCCGTCCCTTGACCACAGCAGCGTTTGCGCCGAGCGGTCCCAGTGCGGGTCGACCTCGCGCGCGGCGCCGGTGCGGAGATCCATCACCATCACGCCGTAGCGGTCAGCCTCGAAGCCCGGGCGCTTCATGGCGCGCCAGGCCAGCATGGCGCCGTCCGGCGACACCACCGGCCCGGCGTCGGTGGCCGGGTTGGCGGGGGAAAGGTCGTGCGGCGGCGACGCGCCGTCCATGGGCGAGCGGTAGATGTCGAAGTTGGTGCTCCAGGGCTCGGTCCTGCCCGCCACGCGGACGGAAAAGAACACGCTGTTGCCGTCCGGGCTGATGGCGTAGTCGGCGTCGTCGCCGAACGGCCTGGACGGGGTGTCG
>CAXSHC010000199.1:0-4057 GCA_964236745.1 uncultured Acetobacteraceae bacterium | reverse complement strand
CCGGCTGCCCGGTGGCAAGGCCGGCGTTGTCGAGCGCCAGCGCGAACAGGTGGTTGCGGGTGCCGTCCGCCCACTGGTCCCAGTGCCGGACGAACAGGTGGTCGAACACCATGCCGTCCGCGTGGCCCGCCTTCTGCCGGTCCTGGCGCGCCCTGGTGTCGTCGGGGGAGTCCGTGTCCGGATACACCGCGAGCGACACCACGAGGTGCTTGTTGTCGGGGGTGAGACGGAAGCTGGACACGTCGGTGGCGAGGTGCGTGACCTGCACCGGCGGGCCGCCCGCGAGGGGGAGGCGCCATACCTGGTCCGAGCCGCTGCGCCCGGAGATGACGAACAAGGCGCGGTTGTCGCTGGACCAGCGCGCCTGGCTGGCGTCGCGGTCGGCACCGGCAAGCACGGAGGGGGCGGCGCCGGGATTGGCAAGCGACAGCAGCCGCACCGAGTTGACGCCCTTGTTGCCGCCGAGGTCGGTGCCGCGCTGCGCGAAGGCGACGGTGGTGCCGTCCGGGGATACCTGCGGGTCGGACAGCCGGTCGAGCCCGACCAGGTCCTGCGCGGTGAAGGGGCGCGCCACGGCGGGAAACGCGACGCTGGACAGCAGGGTGCCGAGCAACAGGACGGCGGTGCGGCAGGCGGAAACCTTGGGGGCGATCATGGGTGGCTATGTGTCACGGATAGGCGATGGCCGTCACCTCCAGCAGCACCGGGCCGTGCGGCGTCACGAGGCGCACCTCGTCGCCGACCCGGGCGCCCATGAGGGCGCGGGCCACCGGGGACGCCAGGCTCACCTGTCCGTCTTCGGACTCAGCCTCGTCCACGCCGACCACCGTGACGGTGCGCGGATGGTCGTTCTCGTCGAGAAAGGTCACCGTGGCGCCGAAGAACACCCGGTCGCGCCTGGTTTGCGCCGCCGGATCGACGGGCTGCGCCTTCTCGATGCGTTGGCCCAGGAACCGGGCGCGACGGTCGATCTCGCGCAGCCGCTTCTTGCCATACAGGTAGTCGCCGTTCTCGGAACGGTCGCCGTTGCCGGCGGCCCAGGACACGATCTCGACGATGCGCGGCCGCTCCTCGCGCAGGAGCTGGCGGAGCTCGGCCTGCATGCGTGCCAAGCCGGCAGGGGTGATGTAGCGCGACACCCCCGGCGGCAGTCCCGGCAGGACCGGGTCCTCGTCCTCGTCCGCTGCATCCATGGCCCGCTGATGGCGCGGCATCAGGACGGCCGTCAAGCGGCGTGGAAGGGCCGGACGGTGCCGGAAGGGTCGGCCGGCGCCTGTCTGGGGCCGAAGCAGATCGTACGCGGGAGCGGCGCGATTTATCCGTTGACCGGGCGGTGCCTCCACATCTAATTCATTACACGCGTCTAACGTACAAATTAAAACGAGGAAACTTGTCCATGCGGATGAAGCAGTTCACATGCCGTGCCGCGCTGAGTCTGGGTATTGCCGCCTGTGGTTCCGGGATCGCGCTTCATGACGCGAATGCCACAGGCGTCGTGACCGTGGGTGCACAGACACCTGGGCCGACGCAGTTCATCGAATACGTCAGCGCGAGCTTCAGTGGCGCGCCGCTGGCCAGCGTGGCGTTCATGATCCAGCCGAAGGCAGGCTCGTTCACCCGCCCGATCACCGCCGGCGTGACCGCTGGCTTTCTCGCCTCGCACGGCGCGTTGAACGGCAACAACGTGATCGTCCCGGTGTTCGGGCTATATGCCGGCACCACCAACCTGGTGACGCTGACCTTCCTCTTCACGGACGGGTCGAGCACCCAGACGGTGGTGCCGATCAGCACGCCCGGCTACACCGACCCGTGCGGCGACCTCAACGCGCCGAGCTTCACGCAGAACCGCGCGTCCACCGACGACCTGAACTTCGACTACTTCCTGCTCAAGGACTATTGCAGCGCCAACTCGCCGCAGATCTTCGATACCGACGGCAACCTGCGCTGGACCGGCTCCGGGATGAACAACACCCTGCCAGCGCTGTTGTATAAGAACGGCATCTACATTTCCGACGGCAAGACCGGCGTCAAGCGGCTCGAGTTGTATGGTGGCGAAACCAAGATCGGCGACTACGCCGCGAGCCAGGGCGTGACGAATAGCGGCCACCACAATTACGATACCGGCCGCGACGGCATCCTGCTCGAAGTCAGCACCACCACCGAGGCGGAGTCGACCGCGCTGGAAATCGACGGCAGCAGCGGGCAGGTGATTAATCGCTGGGACATGGACAAGATCATCGCCAGCGCGATGACCGCCGGTGGCGACGACCCGACCAAGTTCGTGGCTGCGACTCCGGCCGACTGGTTCCACATGAACGCCACCACGTACAACCCAGCCGACAACACGCTGATCGTGTCCAGCCGCGAGGATTTCGTGATCGCGGTGGACTACGACACGCCGGCCGACGGGGTGAAGAAGATCCACTGGATCCTGGGTGACACCACCAAGAAGTGGTACCAGTTCCCATCGCTGCGCAAGTTCGCGCTGGCGACGCCGGCTGGCACCCTGCCGCCGATCGGGCAGCATGCGACCTCGATCGACAGCAAGGGCAACCTGCTGCTGTTCAACGACGGCCAGGGCAGCGACTACCAGGTTCCGGCCGGGATCTCGCGCACCTACAGTGAAGTGGACAGCTACGCGATCAACACCACGGCCATGACCGCGACCCAGGTGTTCAGCTACGACCGCTCGCCGTCCCTGTATGCCTCGTTCTGCTCCAGCGCCTATGAAGGCGGTCCGGGCAACTTCCTGGTGGACTACGCCACCGCCAACAACGACACGCTGGTGGATATCCAGGGCATCGGCAACCTGAACAAGGTGGTGTTCGACCTGCAGTATCCGGAGCCCAGCACCTGCAGCGGCGGCTGGAACGCGGTGCCGTTGATGAGCCAACCGATCCTATACTACTAGCGCCGCAATCCGGCTGGTCGCCTGCGGAACGTGTCCGCAGGCGACCAGTCAGTTCGCCGTTCTACAGCCGCATCAAGGCGAACTCCACCCGCGCTTCCAGCACTGTGTCCGGTTGCAGGATGGTCAGGCCATTGTCCTCGATCTCCGGATGGTTGATCGCGTTTGTCATGTTGCTGGCCGGCTCCACCGCGACATAGGGCCGGTTCGGCGGCGTGAACACCACCAGGTGGTGGAACGGCGCCATCGCGGTGATCGTCAGCGCCATTCCGCGCGACGGCCAGCGCAGAAAGGCGGAATGGTTCCAGCCGTTGAAGCAGTTGTCGAGCGGTGGTCCGGACACGGGGCGCATCGGCGAGAACCGCTGGTCGCCTTTCACCGGCATGCGGGCCCGGGGAAGCGAGTCCGGCCCCACCGTCCACATGCTCTCGGCTGAGAAGCCAAGCTCCAGGTCGGCGTCACGCGGGAAGAACGGGTGGAAGCCGAGGCCCACCGGCTGCGGCCGGGTGTCGGTGTTGCGCACGCGGATATGCACGGACAGCCCGTCTTCGCGCAGCGCGTAGCCGATCTCGGCGCGGTAGGCGAACGGCCATTGTCCGGGCGGGTCGCGCGGCGGGGCGTGGTCCAGCGCCAGCACGGCGCGTGCCGGCGTGTGCTCGACCACCGTCCAGGCCCGTTCCCACGCGTTGCCGTGGATGGCATGCGGTTCGCCGCCGAAGTTGCGGTCGAGCTGGAAGCTTTCGCCCCCGAACGAGAACCGGCCGTTCCCGACCCGGTTGGAGAACGGGATCAGCGGATAGGCGCCCACCGCCTGGCCTCGCTGCGCCGCGAGCTTGGGGTCGCTCACCGGATGGAAGATCGCCTGGTGCTCGCGGGTCCAGGCGCCAACCGCGCCGCCGAGTTCGGGCCTGAGCACCAGGACGCAGGGTCCCGCCTTCAACTCGATCATGCACCGGATCCCTTCGCGCAGCTCTTGCGGGAGTTGCAACGGATGGGGCCGCTTCCCGTTCGTCTGCGGGGCATGCGCCCTCAGTCGTCGTCGCCGGCTAGGTGGAACCGGCCCTGCATGACGGCAACGCAGCTGCCGCCGACCCTTGCCTCCCGCACCCGACCGTTGCCCTTCACGGCCGTCACCGACAACAAGCTCGG
>CAXSHC010000198.1:0-6145 GCA_964236745.1 uncultured Acetobacteraceae bacterium | reverse complement strand
GTCCCGCTCCGCCGCCACGAACACCGAGCCCGGCCCGGCCCCGAGCCGCGCCAGCGGCAGGTCGATCACCCCCTCCGTCGGGTTGGGCCGCCCCACCACCACCGCCCAATACGTCTTGCGCACGTCGCGGGTGCGGAACGACGCCGCCAGCTTGCCCGCCGCCCCCGGCGTGCGCGCCAGCAGCAGCAGCCCGGAGGTGTCGCGGTCGATGCGGTGTACCAGCCGCGGCCGGTGCTCCGAACCGTCGCGCAGCGCGTCCAGCATGCCGTCGACGTGCCGCACGATCCCGGGACCGCCCTGCACCGCCAGCCCGGCCGGCTTGTTCAGCACGATCACCTGCTCGTCGCGATACACCACCAGGCGCGCCATCTCCTTGGCGTCGCGCTCGTCCACCACCGGCACGATCGGCGCCGGCTTCGACGCGTTCGGGATCGGCGGCACGCGCACCGATTGCCCCGGCATCAGCCGTGTCGAGGTTTCCGCCTTCCTGCCATCGACCTTGACCTGGCCGGTACGGCACAGCTTCTGCAGCGCGCCCTGGGTGAGGTGCGGGTAGTGGCGGCGGAACCAGCGATCCAGGCGGATCTCGGCTTCGTCCTCGGATACGGAAAGGGTGATGACGCTCATGACCGGTCGCTGTCCCTCAGCCGGGCCCAGCTGTCCAGCCTGCGCCCGATCTCCTTCTCGTGCCCGCGATCGGTCGGCCGGTAGAACCGCTCGCGCGCCATGCCGTCGGGGAAGTAGTTCTGGCCGGAAAAACCGTCTTCCGCGTCATGGTCGTACGCGTAGCCCTTGCCGTAGCCGATCTCCTGCATCAGCCGCGTCGGCGCGTTCAGGATGTGCGCCGGCGGGGACAGGCTGCCGGTCGCCTTCGCCGCCTGCGTCGCCGCCTTGAAGGCCACATAAACCGCATTGGATTTTGGCGCCGTGCCGAGATAGGCCACCAGCTGCGCCAGTGCTAGCTCACCTTCCGGGCTGCCGAGCCGCTCATAGGCCTCCCACGCCGCGAGCGCCTGCGGCAGCGCCTGCGGATCCGCCAGCCCCACGTCCTCCACGGCGAACCGGGCGAGCCGGCGGGCGATGAAGCGCGGATCCTCGCCGCCCGCCAGCATGCGCGCGAACCAGTACAACGCCGCGTCCGGGTCCGACCCGCGCAGCGACTTGTGCAGCGCGGAGATGAGGTTGTAGTGCTCCTCCCGGTCCTTGTCGTACAGCGCCGCCCGCTTCGCCAGCAGCGCCGACAGCGCCTCCGGGTCCAGCATCGCCCCGTCGGACAGGCTCAGCAGCTGCTCGACCATGTTGAGCAGGTAGCGCCCGTCGCCGTCCGCCATCGCCAGCAGCGTCGTCCTTGCTTCCGGCGTCAGCCGCAGCGCCACGCCGCCGTCCCGCTCCGCCCTTTGCAGCAGCGCCTGCAGCGCCGCCTCGTCCAGCCGGCGCAGCACCAGCACCTGGCAGCGCGACAGCAGCGCCCCGTTCAGCGCAAAGGACGGGTTCTCCGTGGTGGCGCCCACCAGCAGCACCGTGCCGTTCTCCACCACCGGCAGGAAGCCGTCCTGCTGCGCCCGGTTGAAGCGGTGGATCTCGTCCACGAACAGCAGCGTGCCTTCCCCCGACGCCGCCCGCCGGCGCGCTGCCTCGTCGAACGCGCGCTTGAGGTCGGCGACGCCCGAGAACACCGCCGACAGCTGCACGAACCGCAAGGCCGCCGCATCCGCCAGCAGCCGGGCGATCGTGGTCTTGCCCACGCCCGGACCGCCCCACAGGATCAGGCTCGCCAGCGTGCCCCGTTCCAGCATGCGTCGCAGCGCGCCGTCCGGCCCCAGCAGATGCGGCTGCCCCACCACCTCGTCCAGGCTCGCCGGACGCAGCCGGTCGGCGAGCGGCCGCCCGCTCGCAGGTGCCTGTTCCCCAGCCCGCCCCGCCGCCGCGTCCGCGCCGCCGAACAGGTCACCGGGCCCATCCGACGCTGCCTTGTCGCGCATCTGTTTCATGGCCCGAAGCATAGGCCGGATGCCGCCGCCGCGCATTGCGCTATGACGGCGATCCGCCACCGTTCCTGAGGACCCGCATGCCCAAGCTCCTGCCGGTCGCCGTTCTGCTCGCCTCGGTCCTCCCGATCATGACGAGCCTGGCCAAGCCGCCGCCGGCCGAACCGCCGGCACCCCCGCCCTCGGCGCCTTCTCCGGCGTCTCCAGCCCAGGCTCCGGCCCAGCCTCCGCCTTCGGCCGAGCCCGTGCCTCCAGTCCAGCCCTCGCTTCCGCCGGACGCCCCAGCCGGGAAAACTACGGTTGGCAACGCTGCGGCCGTACCGCCGCCGCCGACCCCGGTGCCCCCGCCGGTGCCGGCCATAACCCCCAAACCAGGCGGACCGCTCGTAACCCCCGCCGCGATGGTGGCGCACCCGGACAAGGTGCTGATCGAGACGATCGCGCTGGCCGGACACCGCCTGGTGGCGGGCGGCCTGGACGGTCTGCTGATCCTGTCGGACGACAACGGCGTGACCTGGCGTCAGGCACCCCTCCCGGTGCAGGCCACCCTGACCGCCATCCGCTTCATCGACGACCGGGTCGGCTGGGCCGTCGGCCATTACGGCGTCGTGCTGCGCACCGACGACGGCGGCGAGCACTGGAACCTGGTCGAGGACGGGCGGCGCGCGGCCGAGGCGACGCTGGAAGCCGCCCGCGCCGGCAACGAGGCGGACAGCGTGCGCGCCCGACGCATCCAGGCCGCCCAGGCGCTGGTGCGGGACGACCCGGCGCGCCCGTTCCTGCTGATCCAGTGCAGCGGCAGCGACACCGTGCGCCTGATCGGCGCCGGCCTGTTGTCCGCCGAAACCAACGATGGCGGCCGGCACTGGCGCCCCTGGTCGGAGGGCGTCGGCAACCCGGACGGCGTCCGCCTCGATGGCCTTGCCGCCAGGAACGGCCTGCTGCTCGCGGCAGGTGCCCACGGCACCCTGCTCGCCGGCAAGCCCGAGGACGGGCTGCACAAGATGCCCTCACCCTATGACGGCACCTTCTTCGGCGTGCTCGACGCCGGTACGTTCGGCTTCCTGCTGTTCGGCCAGCAGGGCCACGCCTATGCCGGGATCCCGGCCGCGGACTGGGCCCCGGCCAAGCCGCTGACCTGGCACCCCATCGCGGACCCGTCCCAGGCCACCCTCACCGCCGGCCTGGTGCGCCAGGACGGCAGCGTTCTCCTGGCCGACGCCACGGGTGCCATCTGGAAGCTCGCCGGCAAGCCGGACACGCCCCGCCTTGAGGCCGCGTCGGCACAAGCGCCGTTCCCGATCCTGGCCATCGCCGAGGCGGCGGACCGTTCGCTGATCCTGGCCGGCTCCGGCGGCATTGTCCGACTGCCGCCGCCGCCGTGACCGCCGGAAGCTGGCGTCAGTGCACCGTGCCGAAGGACGGTGCCCCGATCCCAGGGCAGCTGCACTGCGTGCCCGACGGGATCTGCTGCGGCAGCCGGCAGACATAAACGCCGGCGTAGCAGGTGTAGCCGTAGCCCGGCGCTGCGGCGGCCGATTGCTGCGCCGGCACCTCCACCACGCACCCTGCCAGCGGCAGCGCGCCCAGCACCAGCCAAACCGGCGCCAGCCCGAGCAGCCGGACGCCCTTGCCGATCCGTTGCGCACGTGACAAGCGTCCCGCCTGCCTGTTGCCGTTCGTCATCCTTCGGTTACTCCCTTGCGTGATGGTCCCGGCGCCATGATGCCGCCTTGATCGGAGGCGCATCCTCGGCAGTCCTCCTTCGAGTTGGAACACGCCGTGAGCCTGACCGTTTCACGACACGACCCCGACCCACGCGTCCGCCGCGACACGCGTCGTCCCGACCAGCCCGTAGGCTGCGCCGACCGCATCGCCGGCCTTGCCGTTCCGCTCGCCGTCGTCGTCCTGGTGGCGCTGGCCGCCCGCCTGCACGGCATCGACGGCAAGCCGTACTGGATGGACGAGATCACCACCCTGCGCCGCTCCTCGCTCGGCTTCGTGGCCCTGGTGCAGGACAGCCTGTCGTTCCACCACCTGCCGCTTTATTTCGTGGTGTCGTCCTGGTTCGTGCCGTTCGGGCTCGACGAGCGCATCATGCGCCTGCCCGCCGCGGTGTTCGGCGCCGCCTCCTGCGCCGCCCTGTTCATGGTCGGCCGCTCCCTCGGCAACTGGCGCAGCGGCCTCCTTGCCGCGATGCTGCTGGCCCTGGCGCCGTTCCAGGTGCAGTACGGTCAGGAAGCCCGCTCCTACACCCTTGTCACCACCATGATCCTCGTCGGCCTGTGGGGCCTGGTGCTGCTGGCGCGCGATCCCGACGCCGCCGCGCGCCGCTGGCGCGAGCCCGGCTCCGCCCGGAGCGCCTGGCTGCTCTACGGCATCGGCACCGCACTGGCGCTCGACACCCTGAGCGTCGCCGTGTTCTGGCTCCTCGCCGCCAACCTGGGTGCCGCGATGATCGCGATCCGCACGCCCGCGGTGCGGCGCGGCTTCGGTCGCAACTGGCTGCTGGTGCAGCTCGCGGTGCTCGCGGTCTACCTTCCCTTTGTCGCCGGGATGGCGGTGCTGACCAAGGGGGACATGGGCTCCGGGCTGGACTGGGTGCCGCCCATCACCACCCACAGCGCCTGGGCCACCCTGCAGACCGTCTACGGCATGCGCATCTCCAGCCTGATCGCGTTCCGCATCTTTCCCAGCAGCCTCGACCTCCTGGGCGTCGGCTGGCTCGGCATCCTGGTCACGCTGCTGGCCGCGGTTGGCCTGGTCGCCGGCTTCCGGCGCGGCCTGATCGGCACCATCCTGGCCATCGCCCTGCTCACCCTGCCGATCGGGCTCGCCGCCTCGTCGCTGGTGTCCTCCGTGTGGATGCCGCGCTACCTGCTGTGGAGCGGCCCGATCTTCTTCCTGCTGGCGGGCCTTGGCCTGATCCGTCTGCCGGCGCGCCTGCAGGTGCCGTGCCTGCTTCTCCTGGCCGGTCTCGGTCTCGCCAACCTGCTGCCCTACTACCGCACCGAAACCAAGCCGCTCTGGAACCAGGCCGCCGCCGCCCTGCTCCAGGACCGCCAGCCCGGCGACGTGGTGCTGACCGACGATCCCGGCACCGTCCACATGATGAACGTCTACCTGGCCCGCACCGGCCACGCCCTCACCCCGGAGGACTGGACCACCAGCATCGACACCGCCGCCGAGCGTCAGGCCGCCGGCGCCCATGTCTGGGCGGTGCACGGTCGCGTCGGGCAGAACGATCCCTACCGCCTCGACAGCTTCGTCGACACGCTGGCCCCGCTCGGCTCAGGCTCCGTGCTGCGCCAGATCGGCATCGACATCACGATGATGGTGTTCGCACCCAGATCCCCGTCCTGATCCCGGCCCACCCGCACGCCCTTCGGCCTCAGGAACCGGGAGCTTCAGGAACCGGGCGCCGCGAACAGCGACGGGTCGAACCGCTGCCCGGTGCGCTGATCGAGAAGGTGGAAGCGCGTGCGATGCCGCTCCGCATCCACCGCTTCCAGCCCCGACAGCACCAGGCCGCCGTCCGGACGCCCGGCGAAGAACAACGTCAGCAGCCCCTGTGCCGGGTTGCTGGCGCGGGCAAGCGACAGCTGCAGCGTGTCCGGGCCGCGCTGGATGTCGGTGACGTCGATCGGGCCGGACAGCCGCACGGGCCCCGACAACAACAGGCCGAGCGGGTTCGCCGCCAGCGACACCCGCGTGGTGGCATCGCTCGGCTCGTCGTGCACCACCAGCCGGCCGCGCGTCGCCACCGCGATCCGGCGCATCGGCGCGTCGTACTGCAGGCGCAGGTGCCCGGTCTCGAACCAGGCGGTGCCCTCTGCGGTGTCGTCGCCAGGACCGACCTGCACGAACCGCGCTTGGAGCCCGCCCATCCCGTCCAGCGTCGCCTGCGCCTGATCGATGCTGGCCTGTTCGGCCGCAGAATGCGGCGTAGCGAGCGGCCCCAGCGCGCATGCCCCAACCCCAGCCACAAGGCCGAGCGCCATCGCCAGCTGCCTGATCCGCATGACCCGCCCGTCAGGCCGAAACAACCGGTTCCCGCGGCCGCGCCGGGTCTTCCAGGTCGTAGAACAGGCGGTCGATGCGGGAAAAGTTCGGGTTGAAGAACGGGTCGTTCCTGAAGAACGGCTTGTCGCCCCAGC
>CAXSHC010000197.1:0-6152 GCA_964236745.1 uncultured Acetobacteraceae bacterium | reverse complement strand
GCCCTGCCGGAACCACGGCGCGCGGCCGCGTGCGGCGGCTGGTCGAACACCGCGCCGTCGGCTAGCGAGCGAAGCAGCCGGACGTGCTCGGCATGGGTCCACAGATGCGGCATCACCATGCCGCCGCGCCCGTCGGGACCGTCGACGCGCTCGGGTAGCATGCCGCCCTCGCCGGCGCAGTTCTGCAGGCTTTGCAGCAGGGCACGCGCCTCGTCCGGCTGTCCGGCCAGCATCGCGAGCAGGGCGCGTTCCGCCGTCAGCACCGCCCGCGGCGCTTGTCCGGCTTCGCCGCGGCAGCACCAGGCCGGGCCGCCGGGAAGCGACACGCGCAGCTCGGCGTCGATCGCGCGCAGGGCACGGATCAGGCGGGGATCGTTTGGCGCCAGCACGCCCAGGCGTGGCAACGACACGATGTCCGGATCGGCATCCAGTGCTTCCACCGAGCCGGGCTCGCCCGCCTCGTCCAGCAGCGTTTCCAGCAGCGTTTCCAGCAGCTCCTGTATGCTGTCGGCGGTGTCGCGGAAAAAGCCGCACAGCGCGTCGTCACCGGCCTGTTCGGCCCAGGCGGCGGCGGCGAGCAGGGCGGCGATCTCGGTGCCCAGCGTGTGCAGCTTGGGACCGTCGCTGCGCCCCCAGCGGTCCTGTCCCTCCAGGGGATCGTGACGCGCCAGGCACAGCGCCGCTTCCCGCACCATCGGCCAGTAGCGACGAACTTCGTCCCCCTCCAGCAGGCCAGTCCGCAGCGCCAGGTCGGCCAGAAGCACCGGCTGGGCGATCTCGTCCAGCTGCAACCCCTGCCAGGCGGCCATGCCGTCGAGCCAGAAGTTCTGCGGCCAGCGCCCGTCCGCTTCCTGCACCGTGTGAAGATAGCCAAGCGCCTCGCGCAGCGTGCCGGGATCGCCGGCTGCCAGCAGCGCGCGGGCGCCGGCCACCACGTCGCGTGCCCGCACCAGGTGGCACGCGGCGGGATAAGCGTGGTTCTGCAACGCCGCCCACGGCACGCCGAGGCTGGCGATGCGGGCGCCCGGCACCGACGGGCACTCGTGTGTGCGGATCGCCATCAGGCTGGTGCGATACAGGTCAGCGCCGGGGCCGCCGTCATCCAGCGCCGCGTCCAGCGGCAGGGTGCCAGCGAGCCAGCGCTGCCACGGCGCCGCGTAGGCTTCCTCAAGCGCTGCGAACGGTTCCAGCAGCGCCGCCTTGGCCCGCATTGCCGCCTCGGTCCAGATGCGGCCGAACGCCAGCACCACCACCACGCCGTCGGGACAATCGTCCAGCACCAGCTCGCCGGTCAGGGCGACGTTGCCGTTGAACGCGCGCTCGTACTGCCAGGCCATGTGCCGGTGCCGGTGGAGGTCCTGCCAGCCGTCGCTGATCCCGGCGTAGCCGGCCGAGCGGGCGCGCCAGCCGCAGCTCGCCGCCAGCGCCACCGCGGTGCCCGGCGCCTCGGCGAACAGCATCTGCACGCCCTTGTACTCGCCGGTCCAGGCGGTTCCCATGCCGGTGACGTTGATCAGGTGCGGCGCCAGCAACGCATGCAGCCGAAGCGGCGCCCCGGTACCGTCCGCCCTGTCCAGCTGCTCCAGCCGGACATGCTGCAGGATCGCCGGGCGCACCGGGTCGGCGATGATCCGCTTGTGCAGCCGGAAGCGGCCGCCGTCATGGGTGCTCTGGATGCGGTAGGCCGGCACACCGGGCGCCAAGGGAACGGTGACGGAACGACAGTCGCTGCGCTCCTCCGCGAACAGTTCCTCGCCGTCGGTGACGATCAGCCCGAAGTCGCGCACCGCGGTCTGCTCGATGCGCGGATAAGCGATCTCGTTCAGGATGCCGTTGCCGAGGGTGAACCAGACGCGGCTGTCGTCGCGCAGCGAGCGGCCGACGCCGTTCTTGCCGGTGGGCGTCCAGCGCGGCGGTTGTCCCGGTTCTCCAGGGGCGTCCACCATCGGCTATCGTTCTCCTTTGGCCGGCACCACTGCCCCTGCCGGCGAAACGTCCGGACGGAAGGTCCCGTTCCTTGGCAGGTGAGGGACCGTCGGCCGGCGCGGCGGCTTTTGTTGCGTTCGACCCGGGCTCCGGGCTAGGGGACCGGGCACCGTCTGCCATCCCGGAGCCGATGCTCCCAGCGGTCCGGACGCTTCGAGGTATGATCATCATGGGTTATCGCGTCGCCGTCGCAGGAGCCACCGGAGCGGTCGGGCGCGAGATCATCAAGACGCTGGCCGAGCGCAGCTTCCCGGTGGACGACATCGCGGTTCTCGCATCCGCCCGCTCGGTCGGCCAGGAAATCTCGTTCGGGCCGAAGCGCGTGCTCAAGGTGCAGAATCTGGACACGTTCGACTTTTCCGGCTGGGACCTGGGGCTGTTCAGCCCGGGGGCCGCGGTGTCGGCGGTGCACGCGCCGCGTGCCGCCGCCGCCGGCTGCGTGGTGATCGACAACACCTCGCAGTTCCGCATGGACCACGACGTGCCGCTGGTGGTGCCGGAGGTGAACCCGCAGGCGCTGCAGCGTCATACAAGGCGGCGGATCATCGCCAATCCGAACTGTTCCACCATCCAGATGGTGCTAGCGCTGAAGCCGCTGCACGACCTGTTCACGGTCAAGCGCGTGGTGGTGGCGACCTACCAGGCGGTATCCGGCGCGGGCAAGGAAGGCATGGACGAACTGTTCGTGCAGACCAAGGGCTCCTTCGTCAACGACCCGCCGACCACGGAACAGTTCACCAAGCCGATCGCCTTCAACGTGATCCCGCACATCGACCGCTTCATGGACGACGGCGCCACCAAGGAGGAATGGAAGATGGCGGTGGAAACCCGCAAGATCATGGGCGGCGAGATCGCGGTGATCGCCACCTGCGTACGCGTGCCGGTGTTTATCGGCCATTCGGAAGCGGTGGTGGTGGAGTTCGAGGACAAGGTGGACCTCGACCGGGCGCGGGAAGCGCTACGTGAAGCGCCGGGACTGATCCTGCACGACGGGCGCGAGGATGGCGGCTACGTCACCCCGCTGGACTGCGCCGGCGAGGACGCGACCTATGTCAGCCGGCTGCGCGTCGATCCCACGGTGCCGAACGGGCTCGCCTTCTGGTGCGTGTCGGACAACCTGCGCAAGGGCGCTGCCTTGAACGCTGTTCAGATCGCGGAAGCGCTGGTGGCGCTCGACCTGCTGCGGAAGGCCGCCTGAGCCGGCTCCTTCCTGGCCGCGCCCTCCGGGCGCCGGAGCCGCACTACGTTTGGCGGCCAGGCGCCCCGCCGGCGCGTCCGCCGCGCGCCGCCTGGCCGCGCGCCGCCGGGGTGGCGCTGGCGATCATGGCGCAAGGCGCGCTGTATCTCGGGCTGCGTCACATCGCGGTCGCCACCTGGCCGTCCTGGGCGCATCATCGCCTCGCGCCGCATGGGCCGGCACCGTGGCCGAAGGTGGTGTCCACCGATATCGTGGCCGGGACGCATGCTGTGGGCAACGTGCCGCCCCTGCCGGCGCCGGTGCTGATGCCGGCGCCGCTGGTGACGCTGCCGGTACCGAGTTTCGGCGTATCAGGAACTGGTGATACACCTTCAGGTTGAATTTTGTGATGATCATTACAACTTTCGCACGTGTTCTCCTGCTTCTCACGGCTCGGTTCGGCCAGCCCAGAACGGCGATCGGGACGCTGGACGAGGTCGAGCTCGACCGGGTGTTAGCCTGGCTGAAGCGCACGAGGCTGAACCCGGCCGATCTGCTGGAAGCGGGACTGCCGGAGCGGCTGCGGGGGACATCGGACGCGCCGGTTCTGCCCGATCGGCTGACGGGGCTGCTGGAACGGTCGGCGTTGCTGGATGCGGCGCTGGAGCGGTGGGAACAATCGGGGATCTGGGTGATCGGCCGCGACGATCCGGATTACCCGCGCCGTGTCAAGCGGCGGCTGCGCGACGAGGCGCCGGCCCTGCTGTTCGGGCGGGGCGACCGGCTGCTGCTCAATCGCGGCGGGATCGCGGTGGTCGGCGGCGACGGCAGCGACGCGGCGGCGGTGGACTACGCCGCAGGCTTCGCCGTTCGCGCCGCCGCGGCGGGATTGACCACCATCTCCGGCCTCGGCAACCCGGTCGAGGACGCGGCGGTGGAAGTCAGCTTGTCGCACCGTGGGTCCGCGGTCGCGGTGCTGGCGGGCGACCTCCAGGCGCAGAACGCCGACGCGTGGCTGCGTGGGTCGATGGACCGACTAGTGCTGGTGTCGGAAACCGAGCCCGGTGGTGGCAACGGCAAGGGATCGGCGCGCTGCATCTACGGCGTGTCGGATGCCGCCCTGCTGGTCGGCGTCGGGCGGAACAGCGACCGTTGGGCGGACACGGTCGGCGCCATCGAGAAGGAGTGGGTGCCGCACTGGGTGCGCGCCGGCGACCCGGAAGCCGGCACCCTGATCCGGCTTGGTGCGCATGCGGTGGCGGACGAGGAAGCTGCGCCGCGCACGCTTCTGTCTCCGCCACGCCCGGCCCGGCTTTCAACCCGCCGGACCATGGGTCCCACCTTTCCGGTGCCCGCGCCGCAACCGGTTCTGTCTGGCTTTGCGGAAGCGGCTGATCCCTTTCCCGCCCCGCCGCCGCAACCCTTGCTTCAGCCCAAAGCCCAACCGCAGTCTTTGGCCCCGTCGGGCGAACGCGGCGCCCATCTCCGCTTGGTCGAACCGCATCCCCGGCCCGCGGCGTCGGCCGTGCAGGCGGAGCAGCCGGCGCCCGAACCCAGCCTCTACGAGGTGTTCGGGCGCCAGGTCGAGATGCTGTTGCGCGGCGGGCCGCTGGGTGCGGGGCGCATCGCCGAGGCGATGGAGCTGACACGGGCGCAGGTGGACGCGTGGCTGCTTCGTGCCGAAGGCGAAGCGGTGGTCGAGCTGGACCCCGGAACGCGGCTTTACCGGCTTCCTTGATCCATGTTGCACTGCACAGTGGGAGCGTTGACCGCCTGCCCCGGCGAGCGTAGGACCGTCCCACCCCACTGCGGTTTCCAGTTATTTGGGGCCTGATCAAGGAAGTAGCCAGCGCGCCCATGAAGGATGTTCGTGACGCGCTGTTCGTGGCGCATGCAAGCGACGGCAAGATGGTGCGCCGTCCGATGTCTCCGCATCTCGGCGTCTACCGGCTGCAGCAGTCCATGGTGCTGTCCGGCTTGAACCGGATTTCCGGGATCGTCACTTCCGTCGCCACGCTGCTGCTGGTGTGGTGGCTGGTGGCGGCGGCCAGCGGGCCGGCGGCGTTCAACACCGTGCAGCACGTGGTGGCCAACCCGCTCGGCATGCTCGTGCTGTTCGGCTGGACCCTGGCGCTGGTGTTCCACACCGTGGGCGGCCTGCGCCACCTGGCCTGGGATGCCGGCTACGGCTTCGCCAAGGACGTGTACAACCGGACCGGGCTGGTTGTGATCGTGGCGACGGTGGTGCTGACGTTGCTGGTCTGGGTCGTCGGGTTGTTGTTGTGGCATCACGGTGCCCCGGCCGCGGGGAACTAGAACGATGGCTGACAGGAACGCCCAGGTCCAGATCATGCGCTCCCAACTGGGCCGGGTGCGCGGGCTCGGCTCGGCCAAGTCCGGCGTCGAGCATTGGTGGGTCGAGCGCCTCACCGCGATCGCGCTGGTGCCTCTGACGATCTGGTTCGTCGTGGCGGTGCTGATGCATCTCGGCCAACCGCAGCTCGCAGTGGTGCATTGGGCGGCGCATCCGGTGAATACGGTCTTGTTGCTGGCCCTGGTGATGCTCACCTTCCATCACATGCAGCTCGGGTTGCAGGTCGTGATCGACGACTACGTCAACGATACCCGTTCGCACCTGTTGGTGTCGTTGTTGAACAAGGGTGCCTCCCTCCTGCTGGCGCTGTTCGCGATTGTGGCGATCCTGAAGATGGCATTCTGGATCCACGCTTCCTGAACGGTGTGGCGGGCTGGAACAAGAGTGATGACATGAACGCGATCACGCTGCCTTCCTCACGCGCCTACACCATCGTAGATCACGCCTATGACGTGGTAGTGGTCGGCGCCGGCGGCTCCGGCCTTCGCGCCACGCTCGGCATGGTCGCAGCCGGGCTCAAGACTGCCTGCATCACCAAGGTGTTCCCGACGCGCAGCCATACGGTGGCGGCGCAGGGCGGCATCGGGGCAGCGCTCGGCAACATGGCCGAGGACA
>CAXSHC010000196.1:0-6161 GCA_964236745.1 uncultured Acetobacteraceae bacterium | reverse complement strand
CTGCGCGGCTGCGGAGGCCGATGCGCTGGTCGATGCCGCATGCCGTGCCGAGGCGAGGCGCAGCGCCCGCACCGCCTCGTCATGCGTTGCGGCCGAGGCGTCGTGGGCGGCACGGCGGCCGGCCAGGGCTGCGCGCGCCGCGTCCGCGCGCGCCTGCGCGTCCGCCTCGACCTGCACCAGTGCTGCAAGCGCCCGTTCGGCACCCGTCAACGCCGAGGCGCGCGCGACGCGGACCGCCTGCTCGGCCCGCACCCCGTCGTGCGACGCCTGCGCCAGCCGCAGCTCGGTGTCCGCCTGTCCCATCCGGTTGCGCAGGCCCAGCAGCGCGTCGCGGCGGCGGCGGGCCTGGACGAGTTCTGACGCGATGCGCTCGGCGTCGGCGGGATCGGCTTCGCGCGCGAGCTCGCGGCGCGCGGTGGCTGCCGACGACAGGTCGCCTTGCAGCGCCTGCCGGCGCGCCTGGAGCAGCGCGGCCTCGTTCTCGGCCGCCGCCGCCTCGGCGAGGGCGGCCTTGTAGCGGTCGCGCGGCTGGCCGCGCCCGTCCAGCAGCAGGGCGAGCTGGTCCTGCACCTGCTTCAGGAGGCGTCCGGTGGCGGCCCCACCGCTGACGCTGCCGAGCTCGGCCTGCAGGCAGTCGCCCAGGGTGGCGCGGGCGCCTTCGCCGAGGGGGGCCTGGGCGAAGCTGTCGCCCTGGTCGACCAGAAGCGCGCCCCAGATCGACGCGGCCTGCTTGGCGGCGTCACGGGCGGCGCGCGACGGCGCCGACACGCCAAGCAGCCGTTGCAGTTGTTCTTCCGCCGCGTCGCCGTCATGGGCGATCCCGTTCGACAGCAGGCGCGCGGTCGGCCGAAGCATGAACCGCTTCTCGATGCGGTGCGCGGTGCCGTCCAACTCGAACTCCAGCGCCACGCTCGGCGCGGTGTTGTTGCGACGGTTCTGGTAGCCGCGCGTCGCCTCGTTGCGCGAGTTGTGCCGCTCGAACAGCACCGCGCGCAGGGCTGCCATCAGCGTGGACTTGCCATGCTCGTTGGGGCCGCACAGCACGTTGACCCCGGCCCCGAGGCCGTCGAGCCGGACCTTGCGGTCGAACTTGCGGAACTGGTCGAGCTCGATCGCGCGCAGCCTCACGACGCGTTCTCCTGGCGTGCCAGCACCAGCAGGCGTCGCAGTGCTGCGCGGGCGACCTCGCCTTCCGCGCCGGTGCCGCGTGCCGACAACCGCTCCGCCGCCTCGCGCAGCGCGCCGGCGCCGAGAATGGCGAGGTCGCCTGGCGCCACCTCGATCGACAGCTGGGCGTCGTCGATCCTGAGCGCCCGGAGCGCGCTGCCGACGCCGCCCTGTATGCGCCGGAGAAAGGCGGCGTGGTCGTCGAGCCCGAGCAGGCCATCGACCACCAGCCAGGCCAGCACCCGGCTGGGGTCGTCACGGTCGATGTTGCGCAGGCGGTGCTCCAGCGCGTCGATGTCGTGGGCGCCGGTCAGGGTCGCCCGCTCCTGCTGCCACAGGAACCGGCCGGTGCGGTGCGGCACCGCCTCGAGGCGGCCGGACTCGTTCGACACCACCAGCGCGCTGCCGCCGCCGTTGCCGCCGCGGTCGAACCCGTCCACCTCCGGGGTGCCGCTGTACCAGGAGCGCGAACCGGCCTGGACGGTGCCGTGCCAGTCGCCGAGCGCCAGGTAGCCGAGCCCGGAACGCTCGGCGCGGTCGAACGCGAGGAGGTTGTGTGCCTCGGCCGGGTCGGACCCGAAGGCGCGCACCGAGCCGTGCGCCAGCCCAATCCGGACCGCGCCCTCCGGCGTCGCCATCGCGTCCATGCAGGCGGTGGGGTCGCCAAAGGCGTGCCTGCGGTCCAGCACGGCGGGCAGCAGCCAGGCCCCGTCCGCCGCGTCGCCCAGCGCCAGCGGCGCCGGATGAAGGTGCGGCCGCACGTTGTCCGGCAGGCCGGAACGGACCAGCCGCTCCCACAGCCCGCCCGGCAGGTGGGGGTCGTGGTTGCCCGGGATCAGGTGCCATTGGAGGTCGGGGAACTGGCGCATGCGCTCGACCGGCTGGCGCAGGGTGCGCTCGCCTGGTGCCGCCATGTCCCACACGTCGCCGGCGACCAGCACCAGCGCAGCGCCCTCGGCCCGCGCCAGCTGGCCGATGCGGTTGATCGCGTCCAGCCTTTGCGCCTGAAGCACCGCCAGGGTGTCTTCGTCGGCGAAGCGGAAGCCCTTGCCGATCTGCCAGTCCGACGTGTGCACGAATCGCATCGCCAGCAGTGTAGCCGATCCGGACCGCAAGGATGGAAGACCGAATGCCGGTGCCCGCCTAGGCCGTGCCCGCCGTGCCACGTTCGTCTGGGCCGCACCCGTCTGTGCCGGGCCGCGGTTAACCGGCTGATCATCTTCGACTGCCATGGTGGGAGCACAGGAAGGAACCTTCATGCCGATGCATCCAGAGCCGGTCAGGACTTCCCCGGGCAGCGCGCGGCTCGACGGCCCGTCCGGCCGGCTCCGCTACGAGCAGGTCGCCGCTGTTTCCGGCCGCACCGGCATGATGGCCTTCGGCTCGATCCTGACCTTTCTGATCATCATGTGGACGTTCTGGCCGGTGGCGCCGCACCGCTACCTGCTCGGGGTGCTGGCGCTGCTCGCGGTCATGCACGGGCTGGCGCTGCTGGGCAGCCGGACCTGGCTATCCCGCGGGCCGCACGCGGTGCCTAGGTGGGTGGTGGCCATCTGGGTCGCGGTCGCGTCGCTGCTCGCGGTCGCGTGGTCCACCATCCCGTTCGTGCTGATGCCGCACGCGAGCGCGGACCAGCGGCAGCTGCTGATCTACATCTTCGCCGGGTTCTCCTCGTCCAGCATCCTGATGGCGCCGCTGCTTCCCGCAGCATTGTCGTTTGTCGCCATCACCACCATCGGCATCCTGGCGTCGATGCCGTTTGCCGACCAGTCCGTCACCGTGCAGCACGCGATCCTGATCATGCTCTACTTCCTCATGACCTGCGGCGTGCTGCTGCACCAGAACCGCGACTTCGCCCGGCGCGTCACCAACGAGCTCACCTTGGCGGAACAAGGCGACATCATCGGCCTGCTGCTACGCGACTTCGAGGAGAACGCCAGCGACTGGCTGTGGCAGACCGATACCGTGCTGTGCCTGCAGCGCGTATCCGGCCGCTTGGCCACCCTGCTGGGCTGCGACGCGCAGGACCTGCAGGACGTGCCGGTCAGGCGGCTGATCGCGGAGAACCACCTGATCCCGGCCGGCGAGAAGCACGACGGCGACAAGCTGTCGACGTGCCTTTCGCACCGGGAAGCGTTTCGCGACCTGCAGGTGCTGGTCACCTTTGGCGCCACGACGCGCTGGTTCTCCCTTACCGGCAAGCCGGTGCTGGACGCGGCAGGCCGCTTCACCGGATATCGCGGCGTCGGTTCGGACATCACCGCGGCGCGCAAGTCGGACGAACGCATCGCCTACCTGGCGCGCTACGACAGCCTGACCGGCCTGCCCAACCGGACCCTGTTCCAGGAAGCCCTCGACCAGGCCTGCGCGACGTCGGTTCCCTTCGCCCTGATGTGCCTGGACCTTGACGGCTTCAAGTCGGTCAACGACACGCTCGGTCACGCCACCGGCGACGCGTTGCTGATGGCGGTGGCCGGCCGGATGCGCGGCTGCCTGCGCGAGGGCGACGTCGTGGGGCGCCTCGGCGGCGACGAGTTCGCGGTGCTGCAGATCCGCGGCGACGCCCGGACCGCGGGAGCGTTGGCACGGCGCCTAGTCGAGCACATCGCCGAGCCCTACCGGATCGACGACGTTCCGGCGTCCGTGGGCCTCAGCATCGGCATCGCCTTGTCAGACGGCGCTCCGGCCGACGCGCAGGCACTGCTTCACGGCGCGGACCTGGCGCTCTACCAGTCCAAGGCGGAAGGTCGCGGCACCTGGCACTTCTTCGAGCCGGCCATGGCCGCCCGCGCCCAGATCCGCCACGCGATGCAGGCGGACCTGCGACGCGCGATCGACGGGGACGAGCTCCTGCTGGAGTTCCAGCCGATCCTGGACATCGTGTCGGGCGAGATCACCGGCGCGGAAGCGCTGGTGCGATGGCTGCATCCCCGGAAGGGACGCATAGCGCCCAACGACTTCATCCCGATCGCCGAGGAGTCCGGCCTGATCCTGCCGCTCGGCGCCTGGGTGCTGCAGCGTGCCTGCCGGGAAGCGGCCAGCTGGGAGGGCGAGGCGCGCGTGGCGGTCAACCTGTCGCCGCTGCAGTTCCGCGACCCCCATCTGCTGGAGCTGGTCGACGCGGCCCTGGCCAGCTCGGGCTTGTCGCCGCACCGGCTGGAGCTCGAGATCACCGAGTCCGTGTTTCTCGACGCGGCGGACAGGACGGTGGCCTGCCTCGAGGCGCTGCGCTCGCGCGGCATACACATCGCGCTGGACGATTTCGGCACCGGTTATTCGTCCCTGAGCTACCTGCGCTCGTTCCCGTTCGACAAGGTCAAGATCGACCAGTCGTTCATACGCGACCTGAGCGTGAACGACGATGCGATCGCCATCGTGCAGGCGATCGTCGGCATGGCGAGCAGCCTGGGCATGTACACCACCGGCGAAGGAGTGGAGACCGCGTCGCAGGCCAGGCTGCTGCAGCTCACCGGATGCAGCCAGGTGCAGGGCTACCTGTTCGGGCGTCCCTGCTCGGCCGATGCGATCGCCGGGATCATGGGAGGCGACAGGCCGAAGCTGGCGGAGCTGCTGGGGCCTCCTGCAGCCACGCCGACGGCGGACCATGTCGGCAGGCTGGCCATGGAGGCCGAACGCCTGGCCGGGGCCCGCGACACCAGGCGCCGGCGCAGCGGAGGCCGGCTGGCGGAGGAAGCGGTCGCGGCATCCTGACGGCGGGGCGTCCTCGCGACGGTGCTCCGATCATGCCGCGTCCTGTCCGGACGCCATCAGCCCCTTGCGCATAAGGGTCGGCAGCGCTTCCCCGGCCAAGGCGTCGCGGTGACGCAGAAACCGCCCGACGAGGACGGCGTCCGGCACCGACAACAGGTGCGCGCGATACACCGCAAGCGTCAGCGCGAAGTGGGTGAAGACGTGCCGCACCGTGCCAGCCGGGGTCCAATCCGCTTCCGCCGGAGCGAGAACGAGCAGCTCCGGCACCGTCCACGCGTCCTCGCGCCAGGGCGTGCCGGGCAGCTCGGTCATGCCGCCCAGCAGCCCTTGGGGCGGCCGCCGTTGCAGAAGCACCCGGCCGGCCGCGTCGCTCAGGTGGAACAAGGCGCCGTGCCGCTCCGGGCGGGCCCGCTTCGGCTCCTTCCTTGGAAGCAAGCCTGCGATGTTGGCCGCGCGCGCGCGGCACGGCGTGCGCCACGGGCACAGGGCGCAGGCCGGGTTCCTGGCGGTGCAGATCGTGGCACCCAGGTCGAACAGCCCTTGCGCGAAGTCCGATGGCCGCGCGCGCGCTCCCTCGTCCGCGCCCAGGGTCGCGGCGGCCTGCGCCAGCGCTCGTCGTGCCGAAGGCAGGGGGATGTCGATGGCGAACAACCGCGACGCGACGCGCTCCACGTTGCCGTCCACCGGCACAGCCGGGATGTTGAACGCGATCGCCGCAATCGCGGGCGCGGTGTAGCTGCCGATGCCGGGCAGCGCGCGCAGTTCGTCGATGGTGCGGGGGAAGCCGCCGCGCGCCGCCACCGCGCGGGCGCAGGCATGAAGGTTGCGGGCGCGGGCGTAGTAGCCGAGCCCGGCCCAGGCCCCCATCACCTGCTCCTCCGGCGCCGCCGCCAGCGCGTGCACGGTGGGGAACAGCGACAGGAAGCGGTTGTAGAAGGGGATCACCGTCGCCACCGTGGTCTGCTGCAGCATGATCTCGCTGAGCCAGACGTGGTAGGGATCGGCGCCCTCGCCCGGGGCCGCGCGCCAGGGCAGGATGCGACGGTGACGGTCGTACCAGCGCAAAAGGTCGGCGGCCTGGGGGAGCACGAGCGGGTCTATGGCGAAGGACCAACGAACCGGCAAGCCGGCCGCACCCGCCGCCGCGACACCCGCGCCCGGCTGGCGTCGGGTCGAAGGCCCGCGCACGCTGGCCAGCCTGCTGCCGGCCATCACCCGGCCGGCGTTCCGGTCGCGTGCGCCGGCGGCGACGCAGCTGATGAGCGACTGGTCCGCCCTGGTCG
>CAXSHC010000195.1:0-6172 GCA_964236745.1 uncultured Acetobacteraceae bacterium | reverse complement strand
ATCCTGACCGGGCTCAACTTCATCGTCACCATCCACACCATGCGCGCACCGGGCATGACCTGGTTCCGCATGCCGATCTTCTGCTGGACCATGTACGCGGTCAGCCTGATCTTCCTGCTGGCGACGCCGGTGATCACCATGGCGCTGATCCTGCTGGTGCTGGAGCGCGCGTTCCATATCGGCGTGTTCGACCCGGCCCTCGGCGGCGACCCGGTGCTGTTCGAGCACCTGTTCTGGTTCTACTCGCACCCGGCGGTGTACATCATGGTGCTGCCGGGCATGGGGGTGATCAGCGAGATCGTGCCTGTGTTCGCGCAGAAGACGCTGTTCGGCTACCGCTTCGTCGCCTACGCCTCGATCGGGCTGGCCTCGCTGACGTTTTTCGTGTGGGGCCACCACATGTTCGTCAATGGTCAGAGCGAGACCGCGAGCGTGGCGTTCTCAGTGTTGTCGTTCGCGGTCGCGGTGCCGTCGGCGGTCAAGGTGTACAACTGGACTGCTACCATCTAAAAAGGCACGCTCAAGCTCGACACGCCGATGCTGTACGCGATGGGCTATATCGGGCTGTTCGTGGTGGGTGGGCTGACCGGGCTGTTCCTGGCGACGCTGGCGATCGACGAGCACGTGCACGACACGTATTTCGTGGTGGCGCACTTCCACTACATCATGGTCGGCGGCACAGCGCTCGCCTTCCTGGGCGGGCTGCACTACTGGTGGCCGAAGTTCACCGGCAGGCTTTATCCCGAGGCCTGGGGCCGGCTGTCGGCATTCCTGATCTTCATCGGCTTCAATGCCACGTTCTTCCCGCAGTTCATCCTGGGTTATCTCGGCATGCCGCGGCGCTACCACAACTATCCGCCGGAGTTCCAGCTGCTGAACATCCTGAGCTCGGCTGGCAGCCTTGTGCTGGCGCTGGGCTACCTGTTCCCGATGGTTTACCTGGGCTGGTCGCTGCGCTTCGGACGCCGGGCGCCGCCCAACCCGTGGAACGCCAAGGGGTTGGAATGGACCACGTCGTCGCCGCCGCCGAAGCACAACTTCGAAACGCCGCCGACGGTGGACTTCCCGCCCTATGACTACCGCCGGCGGGAGAAGCGGGTGTGAGCGCCGCTGCTGGCACCGCCACGGAAGTGGCCGAGGTCGGGATCGAGCGCGAGGAGCATTTCACCACCGACGGCCAGCAGGTGCACGCGGCGACGTTCGGCATGTGGTGCTGGCTGCTGACCGAGCTGCTGTTGTTCGCGGGCCTGTTCCTGTGCGCGCTGATCATACGGATCATGCATCCGGCCAGCGTCACCGCGACGACGACGCACCTGAAGTTCTGGATCGGCGCCACCAACACGGCCGTGCTGATCATGTCCTCCTTCACCATGTCCGGCGCGATCGAGCTGTCGCGGATCGGCTGGCAGCGCGGCACCGTGCGCTTCATGTTGGCGACCGCGGCACTCGGCACGCTGTTCCTGGTGCTGAAGGGCTACGAGTACTACGAGGACTGGGACGAGCACATGATGCCGTTCCTGCAAGGGCGGCCCTACGTGCTGGCGCACGACCCGTCCACGGTCCTGTTCACCGACCTGTACTACATCACCACCGGGCTGCACGGGCTGCACCTGACCACGGGCGTGTCGATCCTGCTGGTGATGGCGTGGATGGCGAGCCGGCCGGGCTTCCTGACCCGGCACCAGAACCGGATCGAGATCTTCGGGCTGTACTGGCACTTCATCGACCTGGTATGGATCATCGTGTTTCCCGTGCTCTACGTGCTGAACCGCTGATGGCGGGCTCCCGCCGATCCGCCCCTGCCCTGTCCCTGGAGGACAGGCGCGTGCTGCGCGAACGGTTGCGCACGCCTTTGATCACCCTGGTGGCGCTGCTCCTGCTACTGGGCGTGAACGTGCTGCTGGGCGCGCTGCTGCCGTTTCGTCAGGTCTGGATGGTCGAGGCGGCCGTGACACTGGCGATGATCGCCCTTGTGCTGTGGGCCTCGATGGAGTTGCCGCAGGAGCCGCCGATCATCCGCTTCTTCGCCCTGGTCGGCTTCTTCTGGGTGGCCATCCTGTTCACCATGACGCTGGTGGACTACCTGACGCGGTAGGACTTCGGCTACGCGCCGGCCTGCTCCAACGCCTTCAGCAGGCTGTGCTCCAGCGCTTCCCCGCTCGATTTGTTCAGCGCGCTCGACACGGCGACGAATCGGGGGGCCTTGAGGTCCTCGGGCGGGTTGACCAGGAACCGCTCGATCATCGAGCAGATGACCAGGTCGGGCTTGACCAGTGCCACGAGTTCCGCGTCCAGGGCAGCCTGGTGGGCCAGAATGACGGTGCCGAAGCGCTCGGCGAAGAATTGCCACCAGACGTTGAAGACGAAGGAGTCGCAGAACACCAGGACGCGACCGGTACGGGTCGGGTTGGAGTACACCCGGCAATGTCCGCGGTTATGGACCTGGTTGTCGAACAGCAGCCTGCTTTTGTAGTCGTGCAGGCCGCAGGCGAGACGACTGTCGAACACCACGGGGCTGAACGCCACGCCCCAGTCGGTGAGGCAGAGCTTGTGCAGCTGGTACATCTCGTCCCGGACGAAGCCGGGCACGTCAACGATGCCGCGCGCCTTGAGTTCGGCCGCGAGGATGTTGAACGCCAGGGCGGCGCCGAAACCGTTCCAGTAGGCCGTGGTGCGGTCGTAAAGGTCGCAGTCGCTGTCCAGTGCCGCTCGATGCAGCTGATCCTCCAGCACCACCAGGGTACGGGACAGGTTGTTCCCGTCCGTTATCGCCGACAAGCGCAGGACCGGGCGCTGGTCGGAGAACGGGATGTGGGCGATCAGGTGCCTGTACACCGTTTCCTTGTTCGGGATGACGACGGTCACGACCGGGACGTCGATCCTCGCGCCGAGCTCCGCGCGGAACAGGATGTTGGCCTGCCAGGTGCGCTCGGCCGCGTCGTCCAGCGTGAACAATCCCTGATGCTGGTCCAGGACCCTGTTCGATCCCTTGCGGAAGAACACGAAACCGTCGTCCGCCAGCAGCAGGTCGGTTTCCGTCCAGGACGGCATCGCCTGGTCGAGGCTCTTCAAGGCGTCGCTGGCCTCGACGTCGAGGCGGGCGAACAGGCGGCGTCCATCGGCATGATCGACGACGTACTCGGCTTGCGGAAGCAGGAGGCCAAGAAAGGCCCTGGGTATCTCTGCCACGGTCTCGGCCGTGACGACGACGGGGAAACCCGGCATGGACCTGGGTCTTCTCGCAATCCTCGACGACAAGGCGATCACGACGGGGCCGATGCGGACGGCGAGGCTGGACGGGGCGACGTCCGGGATGCCGGACAAGCCGAGCTCCATGGTCTTGCCGACCAGCGAGATCACGACGACCTTCATCGCATCCCCTCGCGTGCGGTTGGCCTGCTCAAGCCAAGCTGCGCGCGTGGTAGAGGCGGACCTTCTCGGACAGGTAGTTCTCGCCTTGTTCGAGATACAGCTCGTAGTCGCGCTTCCAGTGGCCGCCCAGGGCCTTCGAGCCGTTGAAAGCCTGCAGCGCCTTGCCGCCGTTCACGATCTTCTTTCTGACGTGGTCGATGCTGCGTACCGGGAAGTGACGTAGCACCAGCCCTTGTTCCGCACCGACGATCAACTGGTCCACGTCCGTGACGAGCTTGGAGCAGTAGTGGTTGCCCTGCTCCAGGTAGGCCTCGGGCGAATAGCGGAAGGCGACCTTTCTGACCGTGTTCCTGTGGAAGGTCTCGTAGTGGTCGAAATGCCGTAGGAAATCCACGTCCGGATCGAGGCGCTGGTGCGGAAACGAGCTCGAAGCGTTGCAGAAGCAATAGGACAGCATCCGTTTGTTTCTGCTGTCCGGTCCGCCCAGGATCTCGAACAGGTCGCGCGACGGATCGCTCGCGTAGAGCATCTCGTCGCCGTCGAGCGCGAACACCCACTCGACCGGATGGCCCAGGCCCTGCAGCACCGTTACCGCCATCCTGGCAACCGCCATGGTCTTCGCCGCCTGGAAGTAGCCGACCACCGGATCGCTGACGACGTAGACGATGCAATCGGGACGGTCGGCGGCGAAGCGGTCGATCTCCCGCCTGGTTTCGTCCGAACTGTTGTTGTCGGCGATCGCGTAGAAGCGGAACCCGCTCAGGTAGGACGACTCCAGCCCGTCATAGATGACGTCGGCCTCGTCCTTGACCAGGGAAACCCGTACCGCGTTGGGCAGGGGCCGGCCGACGGGGGTTTCGTTGCGCAGCAATGCCGCCTGCAGATCAACGGCCGGCGGCCCGTTCACGATGCTGCGGAAGTCGCTGGTTAGCTTGACGATGTTGTCATATTCCTCCTCCGATACCCGCCCACGACATTCGCGGCCCGCCGCCTCCAGATCTTCCAGGCAGCCCGCATGATCGTTCTGCTGCTGCTTCAGCTTCACGCTCAGGTAGTAGGGCCAGAAGTTGTGCCGGGACACGCCCATCGCGTCCCGGTACCAGACAAGGGCGTCCTTCCAGTCGCCGCGCTTCTGCGCCAGCTTTCCCGCTTCGAGAGGCGCCTCGATGCGGTGGGGATGTTCCGCGGCGAGTTTCTTGAAGCGGTCCATCGCCGCATCCAGCTGGCCGTCGTCGCGAAGCGCCAGGGCGTCCCTCAAGGCAGGCAAGTAGTCCATCAGCTGTGTCCCCGGTCGGCTTTCTTGGTTATCACGACATAGTAACGGATCGGCTGCGTGCAGGCCATCCGATCGGGCGGTGGCGGGCGGTCCCGGCGCTTGCTGGAGGACGGTGTTTCCTGGCGCTTCCAGCGCCCGTTTGACTGCGTCGCGATGCACCTGGAACAAGGATTGCTGAGGATCGAGCCTGATCGCCGCCTCGACCTGATGCAGTGCGGGCCTGTTCAGGCCCTGCCGGAACAACAGGCGGCTCAGCGTGAAGACCATGACTGGATGGCGCGGGTTGAGTGCCACCGCCGTCGCCGCGGCGCCGATCGCCCTGGGCAGGTCCTTCTTCTCGGCGATGAGGGCTGCCCGGATGTTCAGCTCCGCGTCGAGCGGCCGGATGCGCAGGGCAGCCGTGATCGCCTGGTCGGCCCAGCCAAGCTTCCGAGTCGCGAGGCAGTGGCCGGCGAGGTGGAACAGGTAGGTCGCGGAGCCGGCGCGCCGCCGATGCAGGTCCTTGCACGGTTCCGCTAGGCTGCCGCCGGTGAGGGCTGCAAGCGCGATCGGTTTCAGGCAGCCGATCTCGCTCAGATAGAAGCCGGCGGGATGGCCGGCGAAGCGGACGCGGACGGGCAGGAGACAACCAGGAGGGAACGCCGCCTCCAACAGGGCATAATGCCTGGCGTCCACATTCCACGGGTCGAACATGACGACGTAACGGCATCCCTGCTGCCAGGACGAGGCGTCCAGGACACGCATCGAGCCGATGCGCCGCGCCGGCGCCGCCCAGCGGGTGTCCCAGGGCTGGGTGATGTCCGCCTGCGGCGAAACGGCCGCCACCGCGTCCAGGGACAGGTTTCTGGAAAAGCCGATCGCCGCGTAGGCGCCCATGCTGCTGCCATAGGCGGCCCGCCACGTGTAGCGCGTGCCGGAGCCCGCAATGAAGCGCTCGATCTGCTCGAACGCCGTGTCGGGAAGGTCCTGATACCAGTTGTCGACGCTGCTCTTGACCGCGATCACGTCGAAGCCGCTGTCGAGCAGGAACTTGCCGCCGTATCCCGATCCCGCGAAGGTTTTCGCGCCGAACTCGGTGAAGGTGAAGGCCAGCCGGTCGCCGCTGCTTGCGGAACGGAAGAAGTCTATCCGGTAGAACTCGGACTGGTGGACTAACTGGGGCTCGGCATGCATCGAAACGCTCACGGTTCTGGATCTGGCGGGCCGCGTCAGCGGAACAGCGCGTCCGGCAGCCAGGGCCGGTGCGCGTCGAGCAGGTCGTCCACCAGCCGGGTGATCTGCTCGGGGTCGAGCTCGGCGGCGGTGTGCGGGTCGAGCAGGGCCGCGTGGTAGACGTGCTCGCGCCGTCCGGTCAGCGCCGCCTCGACCGCCAGCGCCTGCACCGACACGTTGGTCTGCATCAGGGCGGCGAGCTGAAGCGGCAGCCGTCCCACCCGCACCGGATGCAGCCCGTTACCGTCCACCAGGCAGGGCACCTCGACGCAGGCCTCGGGCGGCAGGTTGTCGATCAGTCCCTGGTTGGGA
>CAXSHC010000194.1:0-6183 GCA_964236745.1 uncultured Acetobacteraceae bacterium | reverse complement strand
CGAACCACCTGCCCTTGGTGGCGCGAGCGCCGGTGCCGGCGCCGGTGCCGGTCGAGGGGCTGCCGGACGGCCCGCTGCACGACGCGCTGGCACGCCTCGGCGGCCGCATCGCCGCCCGCGCCGGCATCCACGCCAAGCGCTGATCCTTGTTTCAACCGGAGCCCGTGTCCATGCCGATCCGCCGACGCCTGCTTCTCGCCGCGGCCCCGCTTCTGCTCGGGCACAGGGCGCTCGCCCAGCAGGCAGACCCGCGCATGGCGGAACGCTCGCTCGGCAGGCCGGACGCCCGGCTGGTGGTACAGGAATGGTTCTCGCTCACCTGCACCCATTGCGCCCACTTCTCCGACACGGTGTTTCCCGAGGTGCAGGCCAGGCTGATCGACACCGGGCGCATCCGCTACGTGTTCCGCGACTTCCCCCTCGACCAGCTGGCGCTGGCCGCCGCCGCGCTGTCGCGGGCGCTGCCGCCGGACCGCTACCTGCCGTTCGTCGAGACCCTGCTCGCCACCCAGGACGCGTGGGCGTTCCGTCCGGACGCGGACCCGCTGGCGGCCCTCACCCGCCAGGCGACGCTGGCCGGGCTTTCCGCCGCCGCCGCGCGGGCGACGCTGGCCGATGACGCCCTGCGCCGGGAGATCCTGGCCGAGCAGGATGGCGGGCAGAAGCGCTACGACATCAAGGGCACGCCAACCTTCGTCTTCGGCAGCAGCACGATCGGGCCGATCGCCAGCTATGCCGACTTCGCAGGCGCCGTGGACAAGGCGATCGCCGCCGGCTGATGCCTTGACGCTTCGGCGGTTTTGTCGGTCTTGTCCGAAACTGTTCGCCCGCCATCATGCCCCGCCTGCCATGCCACGTCCGGCCCGCCACGCCCGCCTTGCCCCACCCGCCCTGTTGTTTGGAGGTTTGAACCGATGAGCCTGTCCCGCCGCACCCTGTTGCGCGCCGGTCCGCCCTTGCTCGCGTCCGGGATCCTCCGCCCGGCCCGTGCGGCCGCGGCGGCACCCGACCCACGCATGACAGACCGCGCGCTGGGCAGCCCGGACGCCAAGGTGGTGGTACAGGAATGGTTCTCGCTCACCTGCACCCATTGCGCGCGCTTCAGCCAGGTGGTGTTTCCGGAGGTCAAGGCGAAGCTGATCGACACCGGACGGATCCGCTACGTGTACCACGACTTCCCGCTCGACCAGGTGGCGCTGACGGCGGCGATGGTCACCCGTGCGCTGCCCGCGGAACGCTACGAGCCGTTCGTGCAGTCGCTGTTCGCGAGCCAGGACCGCTGGGCGTTCTCGCAAACCAACGATCCGCAGGTGGAGCTGGCCAAGATGGCGGCCCTCGCGGGCATGCCGCACGACGCGTTCCAGCGCACGGTGGACGACCAGGGGCTGCGCCAGGCGATCCTGGACGAGCAGACCGCCGGCCAGGCGAAGTACAAGATCGACAGCACCCCGTCCTTCATCTTCGGCTCCAGGCTTTATTCCGGGGAGATGGATTACGACGCCTTTCTCAAGCAGGTGACCGACACCGGAACCTGACCAGCCGTCGCCTTCCCAGGGTCATTCGTGCCAGTCACCTTCGTCCGGTTGCGCATCGCCGGGTTCAAGAGCTTTGCCGAGCCGGTCTCGATCGAGATCCTGCCCGGCCTGACGGGAATCGTCGGACCGAACGGTTGCGGCAAGTCCAACGTGGTGGAGGCGCTGCGCTGGGCCATGGGCGAAAGCTCCGCCCGCTCGCTACGCGGCAGCGAGATGGACGACCTGATCTTCGCCGGCACCGTCGCCAGGCCCACGCGCAACCTGGCCGAGGTGGTGCTGACGGTGGAGGATGCGTCGGGGCTGCTGCCGCATGACGGATCGCATCCTCCGTCGCTGAATCCCTGGGGGCCGGATCTTCGGGGAGCGGAGCTGCAGGTCAGCCGGCGCATCGAGCGCGGCGTCGGCAGCGCGTACCGGATCAACGACCGCGACGTGCGCGCCCGCGACGTGCAGACCCTGTTCGCGGACCTATCGAGCGGTGCCCGCGCCTCGTCCATGATCAGCCAGAACCGGGTGGCGGCGATCGTGAACGCGCGGCCGGAGGAGCGGCGGTCAATCCTGGAGGAAGCGGCCGGGATTACCGGGCTGCACGGCAGGCGGCAGGAAGCGGAGCTCAAGCTGCGCGCCGCCGAGGCCAACCTCCTGCGCGCCGACGACCTGCGCGCCCAGCTCGATGCGCGGGTGCAGGCGCTGGGCAGCCAGGCGGCGCAGGCCGGCCGCTACCGCACGGTCGCTTCCGAGCTGCGCAGCGTCGAGGCGGCGCTACCAGCGCTTCTGCACGAGCGCGCCCGGCGCAACGCGGTCGTGGCCCGGGGCGCCCTGTCCGACGCGCAAGCCGCGCTGGAACAGGCCGAGCGTCGCGCGGTGCAGGCCATCGCCGTCGACACCGAGGCCGGACAGGCGCTGTCCGCGCCGCGCGACGCGGAAGCAACCATACGCAGCCTGCTGGAGCGTCGCCAGGTCGAGGCGGAAGGGGCTGCGCGCGAGGGCGAACGTGCGCGACGGGACGCGGAACAGGCGGACGCGCGGTGGACGCAGGCACGCGAGGATCACGACGCGGCGGTCGCGCGCTGCGTTGACGCACGGGATGCGGAAGCGCGGCTGCTGGGCGAGCAGGCGGAGGTTCGGGCTGACGACGCGCTGCTGCCGGAGCGTCGCCGGGCGCAGGAAGCCCGGGTCCGGGAACTCGGGAACCGGCTCCAGGCGGCCGAGCGGGCGGCGCGTGCCGACGCGGACGCCGCCGCCGCCGCCGCGACGCGCCGGGCCGAGCATGCGCGCGACCGGGACGCCGCCTCGGGGCGACTGCAGCGGGCGGAGGCGCTGCTGACGCAGGTCGACGGCGAGCGGGCGCGGCACGAGGCGGAGCTGCCCGACCCGGCGCTGGTGGAGGCTGAGGAGGAACGGTGCGCCGCGGCCGCCGACGCGTTGGCAGGGTCGGAGCGGGCGCTGGAGCACGCCTCGACGGTTCATGCGGAGGCGGTCCGGTCGCTGGATGTCGTCCGGATGGAAGCGGCGGATGCGATGCGGCGACAGGACGCGGCGGTGCTGGCCCTGCAACAGGCGGAGCTTCGCGCCGTGCGCCTGGACGACGAGCGGGCCGACCTGCGTCGGCGCCTGGACGCGGCCGAGGCCGGCCTGGTGCCGGAAGCCGTGCGACGGGCCGCGGTTGTGGCAGTGCGGGAAGCCGAGGCAGGGCTGGCCGAGGCCGCTTCCGGTTTCGAGGCAGCCGAGCAGGCGCGCGCGCAGGCGACGTCACGCCGCCTGGAAGCGGCCGCGCGGATGGGAAACGACGCCCGGCACCGCCAGCAGCTCGAAACGGTTCGCGGCCAGGCAGAAGGCGCGCATCGCCTCGCCGCCACGCAGCACGAGGCGCTGGCCCGGGATCACGACCATGCCGTGCGGGCGCTGGTGCCAGCGGAAGCGCTGGCGGGTGGGCGGCAGGCTGGCGCGGACGCGGGAACAGTTGTTGCCGCCGCCGGGGACGCCCTGGCGCAGGCGGAAGCAGCACTCGATGCGGCGCAGGCGGTGGCCGGCGACGCGGCGCGGCACTTCGCCTCCGCACGGGACGCGCATGGCCGCTTGGCCGCGGAAGCGGATGGGCTGGGCCAAGCGCTCGCCGGCCAGGAAGCGCCGTCGCGTGCCTGGCGCGTCCTGGCGGACGAGCTCGAGGTGCCGGACGGGCTGGACACCGTGCTGGCGGCCTATCTGGGGGATGCGCTCGATGCGGCGCACCCGGACGACGACGCGGATGCGCCGCGCGGGTGGCGCAGGTTGTCGCCGTCCGAACCGGTTGAACTGCCTGGGGGGGCGGTGCCGCTCGCGGCGCTGGTCGCGGCGCCGGACGTGCTCGCACGCGCGCTGTCGCATGCCGGGCTGATCGAGGATCAGGCGCAGGGGGATGCGCTGCAGGGGTCCTTGCGGCCGGGCCAGTGCCTGGTGAGCCGCGACGGCGGGCTGTGGCGCTGGGACGGCTACCGCGTCGCGGCCGGCCAGCCCGACGCGGCGGCGCTGCGGCTGCGGCAGCGGATGCGCCTGCGCGAGGCGAGGACGCTGCTGGCCGAGGCGGCGGCGGCCGTCGCATCAGCGCAGGAGGCGGCAGCCCGGCTTGCCGACCTGCGCGACGTGGCCGTCTCGCGCGCCAGGCAGGCCCGTGCCGCGCGCGATGCCGCCGAACACGAGCTGGCGCGGGCGCGGGAAGCGGAAACGCTGGTCGTCCGCAGGGATGCGGAAACGCGCGCCCGGCTGGATGCGGTGGCGCCGCAACGCGATCGCGCCGCGCTGGCCCGGGTCGAGGCCGACGCCGCTCTCGCCGCCGCGCGGGCGGCCTGCGAGGCGCTGGCCGATCCCGACGAGGCGGCGAAGGTGCACGGGCAGGCCAAGGATCGGGAAGGCGAAGCGCTTGCCGCGGAAACGGGCGCCCGTGCGCAGCGCCAGCGCGCCGAAGCCACCCTGGGGGAGGAACGCGGCGCGGCGGCCATGCTGGCCGGTCGCCAAGCCGAAGCGCGAACCACGTTGGACGCGCTGGCGCCGCTGCTGGCACGCACCGCCGAGGACGCGGGAAACGCTGCCCTGGCGCTGGCGGAGGCGAGAACCGTTCTGGCCGCGCTGCCTCCCGATGGCGGCCGAACGGCGCTTGACGGCGCCCTGGCGCAGGCGACAGCGGCCGAAACGGCGCAGGCGGGCGCACGCGCGCTCCGGCACGCGGCACAGGTTCGGCTCGATGCCGTTGCCGCCGCGCGCGACCGGATGGCGTACGCGTCGTTCGAAGGGCAGAGCCGGCTGGACGCGCTTTCCAGCCGGCTGGACGATGCGCGGACGGAACGGGATGCGGCGCGGGACGCGATGCGGGCGCTGGCGGCGATAACGGCGGAACTGCCGGACGCGGCCGGCGCCGACGATGCGGCACGGTGTTCGGCGCAGGCGGTGGCGGGGGTGCGGCGGGACGAGCGCGAGGCGGCGGAGTGCCGTCAGGCGCTTGCCGCCGAACACGCCGCGCTGGACGCGAAACGGGGCCTGGTCGAACGTGCGCTGGCGGACTGGCAGGCACGTCGGCAGGCGGCCGAAGCCGTTCTGGAGGCGGTCGCAACGCGATTGGCGGCCGCCCAGGCCGAGCATGCGACGGGCGCGAACGGTCCGGCGGCGGCGGCCGAGCGGGCCGAAGCGCTAGCCGGTGCCGTTCTTGCCGCACGGCAGGCGCACGACGACGCGCAGGAGGCGCTCGGGCGTGCCGTGTCCGTGGCTCAGCAGGCGCAAACGGAGCGGCGCGCCGCCGAGGACGGGGTTGCCGCCGCGCGCGAGGCGGCACTGCGTGCGGAAGGGCGCGACATGCAGGCCCAGGCGGTGCTGTCACAGCTGCAGGCGGAAGCGGCGCATCCGACAACGGCCGCGCCGGCCGACCTGTCCGATGCCGCCGAGACCGCATTGCGCCGGCGTATTGCCAAGCTGAACCGCGAGCGGGACGAGATCGGCCCGGTCAACCTGCGTGCGGAGCTGGAGCTGCTCGAGGCGGAGCAACAAGGTGCCGCGATCGGGCGCGAGCGGGACGAGATGGGGGACGCGATCGCTCGCCTGCGCGGGCAGATCGGCCATCTCAACCGGATTGGCCGAGAGCGGCTGGTGGCGGTGTTCGAGCAGGTGGACTGGCATTTTCGAACGTTGTTCACGCGCCTGTTCGAGGGCGGCCGGGCGCATCTGGGGCTGGTGGGCTCGGACGATCCGCTGGGGGCCGGGATCGAGATCTACGCGCAGCCGCCCGGCAAGAAGCTGTCCACCTTGTCGCTCCTGTCGGGCGGGGAACAGGCGCTGACCGCGTTGTCGCTGGTGTTCGCAGTGTTCCGATGCAGCCCGGCGCCGGTCTGTGTGCTGGACGAGGTGGACGCCCCTCTGGACGACAACAACGTGGAACGGTTCTGCGCGCTGCTGAACGACCTGGCGGGCGAAACCGGCACCCGGTTTCTGGTGGTGACACACCATCAGCTTACCATGGCGCACATGGACCGGCTTTACGGCGTGACGATGCAGGAGCGTGGCGTGAGCCGGGTGCTGTCGGTGGACCTGGCCCGGGCGGCGGCGATGGCGGAGTAGGCGCCATCCAGAGCATGATCCGTTCGCATCGGCTCACGGAGCATGCTCTAGCCCATTGTTTTAT
>CAXSHC010000193.1:0-6194 GCA_964236745.1 uncultured Acetobacteraceae bacterium | reverse complement strand
CGGCGCGGACGGCTCGATGTTCGGCCAGACCCTGCATGTGGGCGGCGGTGCCGCCGGCAACGACGCGCTGCCGTCGGCCGGGCTTTCGGTCGACGCGAACGGCAACGTTTCCGCGCCATCGGTCACCGTGTCCGGCGCGGTGCAGAGCGGAGGCGGCATCGTGTCCACGCAGTCCGGCGCCTATGCGCTGGCGCAGACGGATTGCGGCACCACCATACGCGACACCGGAACGAGTGCCCACGCCTATCTGGTTCCCGCAGGCTTGCAGACCGGCTGCGCCATCTCGGTGATCCAGGCCGGCGCCGGAATCGTTTCCTTTGCCGCTGGTGCGGGTGAGACCCTGGAAGCCTTCAACGGCCAGGTTCGCACCGGGGGAGCGTTCGCCCGGGCCAGCCTGCTGATCGACAGCCCGGCCAGCGCGCTGTTGAGCGGGCAGCTGCAATAGGATGGGCTCCGCGTCGAGGAAAACAGCGTGCCGCACGAACAACGAATGGTGCTACCTTTCGGAAAGATTCTGAATATACTGGCAGCAGCCAGGATGCGGGTCACCGATGCAGTATCTCATGACGCGGGATCATGTACAAAAATTGAAGCAACACCGCATCTACTTCAGCCAGGATGATGGAGACCGGTTCACGACCGATCAGGTTGTCCTGTTCGACGAAGACGGAACGGTCGAGCCATACGCCGCGATCCTGCAGGGGATTGAGATCCCGACCATCGGCTCGTTCAGCTACACCTTGAGCGGGCTGCCTCCCTCGACGCGTATCGGCCGCTACTGCTCGATCTCCTGGGGTGTCCAGGTGATGGCCCTGAACCACCACGTGTCTTTCGCCTCCACCTCGTCCTTTTCCTATGACCCGCACTTCATCATCTTCAGGAAGTGCCTCGAGGACGACGCGGTCGGATCGTTCAGCCGCTACGGCGGGCAGCCCAGCCGGCCGAACCGGATCGAGGCGCCGATCATCGAGCATGACGTCTGGATCGGACAGGACGTGCTTCTGGCACGCGGCATCACCCTTGGTACCGGCTGCGTGATCGGCGCCGGTGCCGTGGTGACGGGCTCGGTACCGCCCTACGCCATCATGGGCGGCAACCCCGCGCGCCTGATCCGCTACCGCTTTCCAGAGGAAGTCATCTCGCGCCTGCTCGACTCTGCATGGTGGAACTACAAGGTGTCCGACTTCGCGTCACTGCGCTACGACGATCCGGTTGCGTTCGTCGGGCAGCTGGAGCAGGCGTCCGAATCCAGGTCGATCGTGCCCTTCCAGCCGGAGCGGCTCGTGCTCGGCCGGTTCTTCGGCGCGGCCTGACCGATGGACCGGTCGCCGCGGTGATGGTTCCGGTCGCGGCTGACGAGGCACGGATTACCAGCAGCGCTTGGCAGATGGGCTATGCCGGCGAGCCGTTCTTTCCCGGCGTATTGCGCTTCCTCCCAGGCGGCGGTCTGTCCAGCCACCATGACCACGACCGGATCGGCTGGCGCCACGAGAATAGCTGTCTGGTCATCCTGGCCCCCGGCGGTGCGGTGACGGTGGCGCTGGACCGCGTCCGCATGGTTGGCGATGTGCTGCAGCTGGAAGGGGACTGCCGATCGGAATGGTCCGCCGGCAGGATCCTGGTGCTGCGCGAGTTCGTCCGCGACGGCACGCACCATGCCGCGGTGCCGATCGATGCCGAGGCCACGCCCGGCCATCTGCGCAGCAACCTTCGCGAGCTAATCGACCGGTTCGGCTGGACTATTGGGGAACACAGCTATGGTCATCCGATCATCTTCGAGTCCACGCTGGCCCGGCTGAAGGTCGGCCGTTTCGTCTCAATCGCCGGCAACGTGTGCCTGGCATTGGGCAACCACCGGACCGACACGGCGACCACCTACCCGTTCTCCGCGCTCCGGCACATCTGGCCGCTGGCACCCGACGGCGCTAGCCACACGACCAAGGGCGACATCACCATCGGCAACGATGTCTGGATCGGCGCCTTCGCCTTTGTTACCGCCGGCGTCACTATCGGAGATGGCGCAGTGGTGGGCGGCAACGCGGTGGTGACGCGATCGGTGCCGCCCTACGCGGTGGTCACCGGCAATCCGGCGCGGATTGTCCGCTTCCGCTTCGATGCGCGCACCATCGTCCGCATGCTCGACCTACGCTGGTGGGACTGGGATGATCGCATCATCGCCGTGATGCTGCCAAGGATCATGCAGCCGGACGTGAAGGCGTTCCTGGATCATTGTGATGCCAACCCGCACGAGCTTTGCGTGTCCGAACCGGCCGCGCAGCCCGTCCCGGAAGACGCCGCGGCCGCGGCTGCGCCGCCGTCTCCGTCGCCGCGTTGAAGGCGGCTGGACCATCGTGCTACCGGTTCCGGCGACTGGAGGATTTCGATGTCCGGGATGACGGCGGTAGAAGCGGAAGCAGCGCGCAGGGCAGGCGTCGACGCATTCCACTATCAGGCCTTCGACCAGAGCCGCATCGCCTTCGAGGCGCTGCTGCAGGCCGTTCCTGGCGATGCGGTCGCGCTGCTGCACCTGAGCCTGCTGCGCCAGGAGCAGGGGGAGGCGGAACAAGCGATGGTCCTGCTCAAGGCGGCAGCGGCGGCCGACCTGCGCTATGCCACCGCCAAGTGCATGGCGGTCTACCTGTCGCGTCGCCGGCGCGTCCAGGAAGGGGCCGCCTTCGAGGACGGCTGGCTCACCCTGCTCGAGGTGGCGCTTTTGTCGAAGGTGCTGCCGCAGAACACCATCGCCGGGCTGGCAGCGCTGCCGCCGAACCAGTCGGACGCGCACGGCATCCCGCGCCGGATCATGCAGTACTGGGACAAGCCGACCCCGCCGGAAGAGGTGTCCTCCCTCATGCAGCGCTGCCGGGCCGCCAACCCCGGCTACCACCACGATCTGTTCAACGACGCGACCGCACAGGACTTCCTGGCCACCCATTACGGCACCGCGCTGGTCGACCTCTACCGCACCTGCTTCCACGTGTCGGCCAAAGCCGACTTCTTCCGGCTGGCCTACCTTCACAGGCAGGGCGGCTTCTACATCGACGCCGACGAGGTGTGCGACCAGCCGCTCGACGGCTGCTTCCGCACCGGAAACGTCGAGCAGGTCTATACCTTCAGCCGCGGCCTGCCGAGCTGCGTGAACAACTGGTTCATCGGCACCGCTCCCGGCACCCGCATCATCGAGCGCACCCTCCACAACTGCATCGGCAACATCACGAGCGTGGCGAGGCACGGGCGACAAAGCAACGTGTGGGTGCTGACCGGCCCGGGTGTGCTCAGCTTCTCGATCCTGGACCTGTTCTGCCAGCCCGCCGAGCACGGGGACGGCCATGCGTTCGGACGCACGGTGCTGCTGGAGGAGGGCGAGTACCGCCGGCTCTTCGACGCGCCACCGATGCAGTACAAGAACGACAAGGATGGCAACTGGCGCCTGATCGGCTGATCCGGCTCAACCGGCTCAACCGGGCAGGTCGGCGAGCAGCGAGCGCAGCAGCGCCAGGTCTTCGTCCGCCAGGACAAGGCGCTGCCTCCCCTGCTCGTCGCCGGTGCCGCAGAACACGTAGCCCATGCGCTGGCCGAGTGCCGCGCACAGGCCTGACTGCAGGAAGCCCGGATGTCCCGCCGTGCCGCGAAGGGCGACCACGGTCGCGTTTGGGCCGCAGAAGATCGAGTTGTGCAGGCCGGAGCCGTATTCGCCGACCATTATCCCGGCCTCGGAGAACATCCTGACTTGGTCGGGAATGCTCATCTCTTCCGGGTAGACGATCTCAAACCCGTCTTCCGCCAGCTGCGCCTCGACCTGCGCCGCGTTGGTCAGCGTGCGGCTGTCGTTGTTCCAGTTCCGCCTGGACACGAACAGGCGCCGTGGCGGCACGTCCCTGTGCATGCCGGCATGTCCCGGCACGGCGATGGTGTCCAGCACGGCGGTCGCAAGCGACCGGGCCGCCGACGCGAGCAGGGTGTTGGCGCGGCCGTCGCCGCGGAAAGCGGTCGGAACGAGCGCCTGTGCAACGTGGCAGGTTTCCGTGCCAACGTCATAGGTTGTGACCTGGTGATCGGCGATGCCAAGCAGGCGAAGCCATTGCCGAGCGAACGGCGCAATGTCGCCTGGCAGCAGGTAGGAGAGCGTGCGCAGGTCCAGCCCGAGATGCGTCAGCACATGCAGGCGCGGCAGGAAGTCGACCAGCCAGTGCCCGTACATGCGATAGGCCGGCCCGCACAGCACCACCACCTCGCCGTGCCGGCTTTCGGTGGCCGGTGCCGCCGCCGGTGCCGCCTCGATCGCCTGCGGGTGCATCCCGTTCTGCTCGATGCAGACCGTCCTGTTGTCCCGCCGCAGGACCCGATCGCCCTGGAGGCTGACATCGCTGATCCGGAACAGTCCGACGGACGGGGCCTGACGGTCGCCGTAGTACCAGCCGCCGAACTCGCGCGGGACCGGCCCGAGCAGAAGCGACGGCGGAGGACGCAGATGCTTCTCGACCGGCGCCGCTTCTTCCCACGAGAAGCCCGGCAGCGACCAAGCGATCGCATCGCCGACATAAAGGTAGTCGCTGGTCATCGGGAAGTGGGACGCATGGTGGCCTCGGACCGGGAAGGCGGATAGTCTCGCGACCACCCGCCGGTTGTGCAACCGGGCCGCGTCGGGAACAGCTGCCGGAGGTCGTGTTATGTCCGAGGTCGACGATCCGGCTTCGGGCCCGGACCTGGTTTCGGCTCCGTCTTCAGGCGGACTAGGTTTGGAGGCTGCGGCCCGGCTTCCCGCCGATCCCACCGACCCGGAGGCGTGGCTGCGCCAGGGGCAACTGCTGGCGGAACGGGGTGATGCCGTTTCGGCCCTTGAAGCATGCCGGCGGGCGCTGGCGCTGTGGCCGGACATCACGCTTGTCTACCAGCTGCAGCTCGATCTCGCCCGCGGACGCGACCCGCAGCTGGCGCTCCAGGCGCTGCGTGGCCTGGTCATGGCAAACCCGGACGATGCCGGCCTGAACAGCGAGCTCGGTGCCACCCTTTGCCGCGCCGGCGACTTCGCCGCCGCGTTGCCGTTCCTGCGTGTGGCGGTCCCGTCGCTGGGCCATGCCAACGACACGCTGTGGAACTACACCAGCGCGCTGGCGATCACCGCCAACTATTGCGAGCTGCTCGGTAGCGAGGCCCTGCTCGACCGGCTGGCGGCGGAGGGCCCGTCGCCTTATCCGCCCTATGCCCATCTGGCGGTGGCGAAGCTGGCGCAGGCGGTCGACCGCAAGGCCGTGGCGGCCGAGGCATCAGCGCTGCGGGCCTCGCCACGCTGGCTTGATCCGGATGCGGTGTCGCAGCGCCTGGCAGACGCCATCGCGACGGGAACGCCCTTCAGCCTAGTCCGGCTCGACATCGCCCTGTCCCGGTTCGTCTGCTTTGTCAGCCGGCACGCCAACCGCGTGCTTCGGCCGCCCGAGCTGTCGGCGATGCTGGACAGCGTCTGGCAGGGCTGGTTCGGCGCGCAGGCGGAGGATCTCGGCGTGGTCGGGCTGTCGGGCCTGGAGCGCGCCTTCAACGACGGCCTGCGCAGCGCCGACGTGACCGGCCTGTCGGAGCCCGAGTGCCTGCAGGACGAGCCCTACCATTTCGGCTTCCTGGCAGAGATGCAGCGTGTGTGCGCCGGCAATGCCGACACCGCGTTCACCGCCGTGCACGTGCTCGACATCCTGCACGAGCGTGTCCCCTACCTGCGCCCGCTGCTGAGCGGGCTGCCGTTCCTGGGCGTCGTCGGGGCGTATCCGGGAATGTTCGAAAAGCTTGGCCGCTTCTGCGGCGTCGCGGAGATGCGGACGATCCTTGTTCCGCGGGACGCCTCGATGCCGGTGCCCGTTGACGGCCTGGACGCGGCCGGCTTCCTGCCGCAGGGACACCTTCGCGTACTGGAGCAGATTTCGGTGCCGTTTCCGGGTGCCGTGTTCCTGGTGTCCGCGCCGGGGCCGCTGGGCGTGATCTGTTGCGGGCGGATCAAGGCGCAAGGCGGGATCGCGATCGACATCGGCCCGCTGGCGCATCGCTGGGCCGGCTGGACGCCGGCCTGAACCTTCTCCGGACGTCGGCGGGGACGGTTCAGTCGCCGGTGCCGGAACACTGCCAGGAGGCGATGCGGGCGGCGTGCTGCGGCCGCCCAATGGAGGTATAGGCGATGCCGGCGGCCTGCATCGCCGCTGGGTCAT
>CAXSHC010000192.1:1345-6220 GCA_964236745.1 uncultured Acetobacteraceae bacterium | reverse complement strand
GCCACATCCACAGCAGCGCCAGCAGCATGAACAGCGAGCCGCCGAAGGTGAACAAGAAGAACTTGATAGACGCAAACACCCGCTTCGGCCCGCCCCAGATGCCGATCAACAGCGAGCCCGGGATCAGAGTCGCCTCGTAGAACACGTAGAACAGGACGAAATCCAGCGACGAGAACAAGCCCAGCAGGGTGGTTTCCAGCAGCAGCACCGCGATCATGTAGTCGCGGATGCGGGTGTCCACCGCGCGCCAGCTGGCCAGGATCGCCATCGGCGTGATCGCCGCCGTCAGCACCACGAACAGCAGGCTGATCCCGTCCAGCCCGACATGGTACGAGATGCCGAAGCCCGGCACCCAGTCGGCGTGGTCCTCGAACTGGAACCCGGACGGGGTGACGCCCTGTCCGGGCACGAAGCCGATCCACAGCCCCGCCGCCAGGACCAGGGTCAGAAGCGCGGTGCCGAAGGCCAGCTGCCGCGACACGCGCTCGACGGCAGCGCCGGTGCCCCGGAACAGCAGGAGCGCCAGCGCGCCCAGCATCGGCAGGAAGATGAGGATGGACAGGAGGGGCAGGTGCACGGATCGCGTCGTCCCGATGAACAGGCTGCCGGGTTCGGGATCCCGAGGCGACAGCTTCATGCACCCTAGGACGTGGCGCCCCCCTGCACCAGAGCGGGCCATACCACAGCGGGCCGCACCGGGACGGGCGCGCCGCCGGCGGCGGCACTGGCACCTGACGCCGGACACCAACGCTTCGTTCACTTTCTTGCCGTAGCCTGCTGCCAAGGGGAGTGCTGCCTCGTGAACACCACCATCTTCGCCGACCCGAGCGTCGCCGGTCCCGACGTCCTTTTCTCGACCGGCACCACCGTGAACGGTGTTCAAACCTGGGCGGCCGACCTGCCGGACATTGCGGGCACGCCGGATGCCGGCTGGAACGTCACGCAGTGGAACACCCCGGCGGACCAGGTCTTCGACCCCGACGCCCCGACGGATGGCGAGGCCGACGCGCTGCTCGGGCCCGTTCTCGCCGCCTGGAACACCGGCACCGCCTCGGACGGCAGCAGCCTCGCCGTGTATGGCACCGCCGGCGACTACACCTTTCGCGTCGGCGCGAGCGGCGGGTCGACCCGGGACACGTTCCTGGAGACCACCGGCTTTGCCGGCGCGGCCCCCACCTTCGACCATCCCCTCATCTTCACCGCTGACGAGCGCGTGGCCTCCGCCGTGGCTGGCGGCGGCACCGCGATCGCCTTCAACGCGTTCACCGTGTTCTTCAACGCCCCAGGCCCGTCCTACGACCCGTCCCTGCCGTCCACGGAGATCTTCCTCCAGGTGCCGCTGGTCGACTTCCGCGGCGAGCCGGGCGCCTACGCCACGGTCACGGCGGGCGACACCTATCAGCAGGTGTTCAACCTGTCGTCGCAGTACGTGACCGGCAGCGGCACGGTGGGAAGCGACGCCTCGGTCAACTATCTTCCCTTCGCCACCGACAGCAGCGGGCTGCACGCGGGGCGGATCGACCTGAACCAGGCGCTGCTTCGCCTCGCAGGCACGCTGGCCAGACAGGACCCTTCCATGGCGTCGGCCTGGCTCGACCTGTCCCGCTGGTCGCTCGGCAGCTACTACGGCGGCGTCGAAACGAGCGCCGGCAGCGGCGGCCCCGAGTCGCTGGCGCTGGACATCGCCCACCCCACCGTCACCACCGACGACTCGGTCACGATGTCCCCCGACACGCCGCTGTCCACCGTGCAGTCGATCGACAACAACAGCTATGCCGACGTCGAAACGGACGACACCGTCACCACGCTGCCCGGCACCACCAACAGCATCACCCTCGCACCCGGCGACAGCATGGCGAAAACGGTGACCAGCAACGGCACCGACACGGTGTCGGTGGGAGCGGACGAGACGGTGTCGCTGCACGCGCTCGGCACAGGGCTGACGGTGATGGGCGGTAGCGGCGCGAACGTCGCGATCGACGGCAACGCGCCGGTCACCGCCTCCGGCGTGTTCGGCATCCTCACCCTGGACAGCGACGCCGACCAAGACCTGATCGACGGCTCGACCACCGGCGGGCGCCTTTCCCTTGGCGGCAACAACAACCAGGTCGCCCTGGTCGGCCAGGCGGACGCGTTCTTGTCGGGACAGGACGACAGCTTCGCGGCCGGCGGCGGCACCGTGTCGCTGTTCAACGATGACGACGCGGTGGACATGAACGGCGCAGGCAGCCAGACCGTGTTCCTCAACGGCCACGACGCTTCGGTCGGCCAGACCGGAAACGGGTCGCAGGTGGTGGTCGGCACCGCGTCGCAAACCGGGCTGCTCCAGTTGCAGGGCGGCCACGGCGCGCAAACGCTGTGGACCGGCGGCACCAGCGCCACAATCACCGCGTCCGACGATTCGGGCCCGCAGGCTTCCCTGACCCTGCGCGCCCAGCCCGGCTCGACCAGCACGGTCCAGCTCGGCGACGAGAAGACGCTGATCGACGCCGAAGGCGGTGCCGTCACCATCAACGGCGGCGCAAACACCGCCGCGCCTGTCACCGTGTTCGACAACGCCGGCCTGGTGACGATCTGGGGCGGGGCGGAACAGCTGACGGCGAGCGACGGCGCCGGCTCCCTCCAGGTGCAGGCCGGCAGCGGCAGCCAGACGCTGTTCGGCGGCGCCGGCAGCCTGGCGGCGCTCGGCAGCCACGCCGTGGGCGGTCTGCAAACGGTCGTGAACGGGCTGGATCCGACGCAGGCCACCACCGTGTTCGGCGGTCGCACCACGCAAACGGTCTGGACCGGGAACGCGCACGACACCATCGTGTCCTCGACGCTGGCGGGCGACGCGTCCGGCTCCATCGCCGCCTTTATCCAGGGCGGCACCTCGTCCTACTGGGGCGGCACGGAGCAGGCTACGCTCGACAACCAGAACGGAGCGCTGGACGCGTTCCTGAACGGCGACGGCCGGGTTAGCATCCTGGCCGAGATGACCGGCCGCACCAGCACCAGCCTGCACGGCTTCAACAGCGGGATCGACACCCTGGTGCTGGGCGGCGCCGCAGTGTCGCAGATCCACACTACGAGCTCGGGCGGCGGCACCGTGCTGACGCTGGGCGGCAGCACGGTCACCCTGGTGGGGACGACGCATGTCGACCTGTCGGCCACCCATGGCGGCGTGCTGGTGACCGGCTAGACGCCGCGGGCCCTGGAGCATCATCCGTTCGCATCGGCTCACGGAGCATGCTCTGGCCCATTGTTTTGTGGAGCATCCTTGTTCGATCGACCGATCCGGTTCGATCAGATGATGCTCTAGCGCCGGCCGAACATCCGCTCGATCTCGGCCCGGGTCAGCCTGAGAAAGGTCGGCCTGCCGTGGCTGCAGGTGGCGGCGCGCGGCGTCTGCTCCATCTGCCGCAGCAGCCGGTCCATCTCCTCCGGGCCCAGGCGCCGGCCGGCGCGTATGCTGCCGTGACAGGCCATGCGCGCGATCACCGCGTCGAGTCGCCCAGCCAGGGTACCAGCGTCCGCCGGCGTCGCCAGCTCGTCGGCGCCGAGCTCTTCCGCCAGGTCGCGCAGCAGGGCGGCCGGATCGGGATGGCCGAGCAGCGCCGGCAGGGCACGCAGCAGCACGGCGCTGCCGCCGAACGGCTCGATCTCGATCCCGAACGCGGCCAGCGATCCGGCATGCTCCAGCAGCCGGGCTCCATCCCGTGACGGCAGGTCGACCACCTCCGGCAGCAGCAGGCGTTGCGACCGCACCACGCCGTCGAGGTACTGCTGGCGCAGGGCCTCGTGCGTCAGCCGCTCGTGCGCCGCGTGCTGGTCCACCAGCACCAGGCTGTTATCGGCGGCCACGGCGAGAATATAGGTGTCCAGCACCTGCGCCACCGGCACCCCGAGCGGATAATCGTTTACCGCTTCCATGGCCGCTTCGGTCGCCGGCGCGACCGGCGACGCGTCCGGCCGCGCCGGCAGCACGCGCGCCGATGGCCCGGTCCCGAACGCGAGCCGCGCCTCGGCAAACCCGCCGCCATCCGCCGGCGTGGCAGCTGCGGCCCGTTCCGGCGGATACCAGATCGCCGGCCCGGGCCGGCGCGGCACCGGCAGCCCGGCCCCCACCCCCGCGGGACCGGCCCCGCTGCCCAGGGCGCGCCCGAGTGCGCCGATCACCAGCGCGCGCACCGCGGCAGCATCGGCGAAGCGCAGCTCGGTCTTGGCCGGGTGAACGTTGACGTCGAGCCGGTCCGGCGGGATCTCGAGGAACAAGGCCACCACCGCGTGCCGCCCCGGCTCCGTCACCGCGCGATACGCGACGCGCACCGCAGTGCGCAGCACCGGATCGGCCACCGGACGACCGTTCACCACCAGGAACTGGCCGTTGACGGTGGAGCGATGCACCGCCGGCCCGCAGGCATAGCCGGACAGCCGCATCCCGTCCCGCTCGCCGTCCACCGCGAGCAGGCCCTGCGGCACGCTTCCTCCGCCTTCGTCGCACAGCAGCGCCAGCACGCGCGCCGCGCGCTCCTGGCTCGGCAGGTCAAGCAGCACCCGCCCTTCCATCTCCAGCCGGAACGCCACCCCGTGCGCCGCCAACGCCAGCCGGCGCACCGCGATCTCGGCATGGGCGGCCTCGACGCGGGGGCTCTTGAGGAACTTGCGGCGTGCCGGGGTGGCGAAGAACAGGTCCTCGACCACGACCTGCGTGCCGGGAGGACCGGCGCAGGGTTCCGCCGCATGCAGCCGCCCGCCCTCGATGCGCAGCCGCCACGCTTCGCCGGACCCCACGCCATTCGGCCGCGACGACAGGCACAACCGGGCAGCGGCACCGATGCTGGGCAGCGCCTCGCCGCGAAAGCCCAGCGTGTCCACCCGCACCAAGGTCTCGTC
>CAXSHC010000192.1:0-1335 GCA_964236745.1 uncultured Acetobacteraceae bacterium | reverse complement strand
GCCGTCGTCGGTCACCTCGATGCGCGTGATGCCGCCGCCCCACAGCGACACCGCGATGCGCCGCGCCCTGGCGTCGAGAGCGTTCTCCACCAGTTCCTTGACCGCCGCCGCCGGGCGCTCGATCACCTCGCCGGCGGCGATGCGGTTGATCACCCGCTCGGACAGCCGGCGGATAACGGGCATGGGCGACAAGGGAACAACGGGTGACGGGAGCGGCATGACGCCTCCAGCCGGTCCGGGGAAATCAAGGCGGACCGATGCTACCCGGTCCGGAAAACCAAAGCAGACCGACATGAGCCGGTCCGAAAGGGGATCAGAACAGCGACTGGAAGAAGCCGGGCTTGCTCACCTTGACCGTGGGCGTGGCGCCGACGGTGGGGCTGCGTCCCAGTGCCGCGTTCTCCTGCAGGCGCTTGCGCTCGGCTTGGGCGTCGACCACCTCGCCGGCCTTGCCACCCTGCCAGAACATCAGCTCGTTGACGAAGCCCTGGCCCGGATGATCCAGCGCGCCGCCGGTTGGCGCCTGGGTGGCGGCCTGTCCCGCGTCGGCGACCAGCGCCTGCTGCCCGGCGCTGGTGCTGCCACCCGTTCCCTGGAGCGCCACGTTCGGCGCCAGCGTTTCCAGCGCCTGGGTCTGCGTGCTCTGCTCCTGCGGCCGGTCGGCGCCCGGTGTGGGCGCGGTCAGGCTGGCGCTGGGCGGCATGGACAAGGGGGCGCGCGTGGTCACGGTGAACTCGTCCGGCGCAGTGCGGGTCAGCCCGAACTCGCGCTCGATCTCCTCGCCGCTGCACGCGGACAACAGGAAGCCGCTCAGCAAGGCGACCGGAAGAACGAGGCGGAACCGGGAGGCGGACATGGTCCGCTGCATAAGCCCGAACCCCCTTCGCGGCAAGCGTTCCCGCCCACCGCAACGATCGGGCGCTAGAACCGCTCCGGATCCGGCCCGATCCGGGTGCCGGTGTCGAGGCCGCGCATCCGCTCCATGTCCTCGTCGTCCAGCGCGAAGTCGAACACGGCGATGTTCTCGGCAATGCGCGACGGCGTCACCGATTTCGGTATCGCGACGATGCCGCGCTGCATGTGCCAGCGCAGCACCACCTGCGCCGCGGTGCGGTTGTGCTTCTGCGCCAGCGCCTTGATCGCCGGCGCGTCGAGTGCCCCCTGCGCCAGCGGGCTCCAGGCTTCCGTGACGATGCCGTGCGCCTGGTGGAACGCGTGCAGCTCGTCCTGCGGCAGGGCCGGGTGCAGCTCGATCTGGTTCACCGCCGGCACGATGCCGGTCTCGTCCAGCAGCCGCTCCAGATGCGCGAGCGTGAAGTTCGACACCCCGATCGC
>CAXSHC010000191.1:0-6254 GCA_964236745.1 uncultured Acetobacteraceae bacterium | reverse complement strand
TGGAAGCGCTCGGTACAGCCCGCCCGGTTGAGAATGCACACCTGGTCGATCGCGCAGGCTTCCAGGAGGTCGACCATCCACCAGGCGCCCACCTCCTGCTCGGTATGGAACCCGTACCCCTCGTGCATCGAGTGCCCGTTGGCGCCGTTGGCATCCAGACGTGGATCCTGGCTGTGCGACCACGGACTTACTGAGCTGGAGGTCGCCGGCTTGCAGAAAGCCAAGTCGGGACCGTGCGGGACCGCAAGCTCCTGCCTGCGCATCTCGTCGTGCAGCATCGCCAGGCCGAGATGATCGCCGGCGCGGGCGAAGGCATCGGCAAGAGTCGGCGCCACGTCCCCGAGCGGCTCGGCGGCGAGCGCCTGCTGCAGCACGCTTCCGTCGCGGAAGTAGTCCCCCGGCGAGTGCCCAGACAGTAGGCTGCGTGCGAAGCCAGGACGGCCCAGGACCGGATGCACCAGCGTGCCCGGGCGGTGTGCACGCGGGTCGCGCAGCGACTTCGCCGGGCGGTAGACCAGATCCTCCACCTCGGCGAACAGGCCGACCTCGGCGAACCGCATGGCGTGGGCGCGAAGCACGGTGGGGATAAAGGACTCGACGATCGGCCAGCGTTCGACCGTGCCCGCCTCCACCGCCCGGGCCAGCGCCTGGCGCGCCTCCAGAATGGCGTCGAGTGCCCGACCGGAGAACAAGCAGATGAACACGTAGGCCATCCACGGCTCGTCCTGCGCAAGTGCCTCCTGGTACCAGTGCCAGTCCGACGGGGCCGGCTGCAGCTGGTGCAGGATCGCGTCGACCTCGTGCTCCGCCGCGTAGCGCGCCATGCGCTCCAGCGACAGGTTCACCGCCACGTCAGATTCCGAGATGATGTAGTGGTCATAGTCCGGCAGCGCGCGGCGCAGAAAAACGAAGGAATAGTCCGCGTTGAACCAGAGCGACTTGCCGACCGGCCGTTCCGGCAGGCCGAACGCGGAAAAATCGTCCCCGTGCGACACCTTCTCGTAGCGGCCAACGTCGATCGGGCCGTTTGCTTCGTTCATCAGCACGACGTGGCGTGCGCCTGGACATCTGTTGAAATAGCGCTGCGCGAGCAGGGCGATGTCCGTGGTCCACTCATAGGCGCGGAACGCCGCGACGTAGCGGGGGGTCACGACTGCCGGCTCCTGGTGCCGATGGCCAGGATGTGCGTTCCGGCATCCGCCATGGCGGGGTCGGCGGACCACAGCCGTTCCCTGGCCATCACCGCTTCCTCGTTGATCTCCATGGCGCGCGTGCAGGCCGCGCGACCGATGGCGGAGGCCCCCACGGCCAAGCCGTGGCAGCGCACGTCCAGAAGGCCGGCCTCAAGGAACTGTGCTTCAAGCGTCTGCCGGTCGTACAAGGCGAGCGGCGCAGCGAGCTCGCCTTGCCGGAACACGCCGCGGCGCGTACCGAGCCGCTCCCGCGCTTCCTCGTTCCGCCCGGTCCGGATCAACTCCAGGACCAGGGACAGAAGGGAGTCGACATAAACGCATACCGTCCCGCCCGGCTTGGCCCACGACGCCAGGCGCCGGATCATCGCTGCCGGATCGGCGCAGTACTGCACGGAACCCATCGCCAGCACGAGGTCGGCGCTTCGCGCGACAACCGGCGCGTCCTCCATGGTGCATTCCATGAGTGTGAAGCCGGAGCCGAGGCGACGCGCGTCGAGCCGCTCGATCATGCCCGGTGCCTGCTCGATGCCGGTGACGCGACATCCCCGTTCCAGCCAGCGCGACACCCACCGCCCGGTGCCGCAACCGGCATCGACCACATGGGCGTCAGGGCGCAGCCTGATCGCCGACACGTGCTCCCATGCCAGCCGGTCGTAGATCCGCCTGTGGGACGGACGCATATAGCTTTCGTCATAGCCCCCTGCGACGGCGCCATAAAGGGCGAACGGATCGTCCGGCTGGAAGGAAGGCAGGGATGGCATCATGGCGTTTTCATGGGTTTCCTGTTTCAGCTCGTCAGGCGGAACACGGGCAGGAAGCGATCGGAACGTCGTGCCGCGGCGGCACCGCGAGCGACAGATCCGGTGCAGGAACCGGCAGCCTGGCGGTCGTTTGGAATGGCGACGGCAATCGCGCGCCGTCAAGCCGTTCGAGCATGCGTCGCACCACCAGCGCGCCCACGTCGTTCTGCCAAAGCCACAGCCCGTTGACCTGGCCGGTGAAGGAAGGCTCACCGCCCATTGCGACGCCGGGACGGAAGCCGGCGGCGAGCCCGATGCCCAGAAGGCCCTCGATCTCCTGGCCCTGCTTGTCCAGCACGCCGCATCGCGGCCCGACCAGGGCGCCGCCCGGCTGGTGCGCACGAAGGCCGACCGGATGGCCTTGGAGGTCGAGCACCGGAAGCGCGCGCGGTCGGTAGCCGACGGCGGACACGACCAGGTCGGCTTGGTCGAGAACCGCAGCGGTATCCACCGCGTCGTGGAGTCGATGTAGGCAAAGCCGTGGATCCGGCACCGCGTCGCCGATGCGCAGCGCGCTGCGCAGCAGGGTGCGGGAGTCGAAGCGAAGGCCACCGAAGCGGAACACGAAGCCGCTCACCGGGCAAACATCGTCGGTCCCAAAGGCGTGGTAGCCATCGCCCTGCGCGGCCTGGACCGATGGATAGAATACGGGCAACGCCCGACGATGCATCAGGGTGAGGGCGTTTTCCCCCAGCCGGTCGCCCAGGGCCTCGAGCAGCACCCGCACGCAGGACACGGCGCTGGTCGACCCGCCGATGACGACCAGGCGGGGATGGCGCAGCGGAGCCAGGCGTTTGAGCGCTTCGGCCAGACCTTCCGCCGTGAGCACCCGGTCGGACTGCATGAGTTTGTCGGCGCAGCTCGGCAGCAGCGGTCGTCCCGCGACTGCTTCCTGCTCCAGACGGTCGATGGGCTGGTCCGCGCCCGTCGCCAGCAGCACGACGCGCGACAGGATGTCGACCTCCCTGCCGCTCAACAGGCAGCGCAGCCGCGTCGACCAGCCGCCCGAGGCGGTGCGTCGCGTCCACAGGGCCTGATGGCCGGTCATGACGCGGCCTTTCGGCGCGCTGCGGATGATGCCGGTAAGCACCTCGCCCAGCACCGCCAGAAAGGTCCCGACCAGCGGCAACGGCACGGCGTCCCGCCCATGCAATGCGATGGCGCGCGCCACAGGATGCCTGGCCAGCGCCGCCAGGTCAGGGTGCGGATGAGCCGCGATGCAGGACAGAAAGGTTTCCGCCGAGCTATCGGAATTGATCAGGTAGCGGCCGATCCGGCCGGCACCGATTGCCTGATCCCGTTCCGCGACAACCAGCCCTTCCGCCAAAAGCCTGTCGAGCCCCCCATCCCTGGATGCGGCGAGCAACGGCGCCAACCCGGCAGGGCCGCCGCCGACCACCAGGACGCCGGTTTCCGGGCCGTCGATACTCGAACGGGTGCTCATGACACCGAAACTTGACCGGGCCAGCCAGCGACCCCGCCGGGCGGGAGCAGGTGCTCAGGAGCGGCCCCGTTTAAGAGCCGGTCGTTGCGGCAGATAGCCCGAAGTGCCTCGCAAACGGTGGCAACGATCCCGTCCGTCATCTCGTCCCAAAGCGGAAGCGACAACACGCGTCGGGAAATGCGCTCGGTCACCGACAAGTCGCCCGCGACGCCCCGGGCGAGGAAGAAGGGCTGTTCGGCCACGTGTGGCGCGAAATAAGCGGCGGCGCCGACGCCGCGCGCGAGCAGCGCCGCGATCACCTCGTCCCGCCTGCCGTCGAACTGCGCCGGCAGGAGCACCGGCATGAACTGGTATGCGCAACGTGTCCCGTGTGTTTCCTGGAACACCAGGTCAGGAAGCAGGGCACGGTAGCGACGCGCCAAGCCGTCGCGGTGCGAAACCACGCTCTCGAAGTCGCGCAGCCGTGCCAGCGCCAGCAAAGCGCCGATCTCGGTGAGCTTGGAGTTGAGTCCCGGGATGGTTGCCGAGCGCGGCATGCCGAAGCCGAAATTACCCATGATCCGCAGGGTTCGGATCAGTTCCGTATCGATGGAATGGATCACGCCGCCTTCGCCGGTGCTGAAGGTCTTGGTGGCGTGCATGGAGAACACCACCGGCAGCGCGCAGCCGGCGCCGAAGGCGCGTCCAAACGCGTCGAGGCTGCCGAGCGACGCGGCGGCGTCGATCACCACCGGAATGCCGGTGCGCGCGCTCAGCCGCTCGTAGCGATCGAGGTCGATGCAGTTGCCGAACGTGGCGTACGGCACGATCACGGCGATGTTCTCGCCGTGCCGCGCGATCATGGCCTCTTCCGCTTCCTCCGAAGCCGCCCAGTCGCGTTCGTCGATGTCGCAGAACAAGGGCGTGAGCCCGGCCCAGTCGGCGGCCATGGCGGCGGCGGCGAAGGTGAAGGAGGGCATCAGGGCATAGCGTCGGGTCGACCGGTCCGGCTGCAGGGCGCGACCCGCGTCCGCGCGCTCCACCACCGCGCGTATCGCCATCATCAGGCCGATGGTCGCGTTGCACACGGTGATGCAGCCGCCGCCATCGGCAAACAGGTCATCCTGCAGGGCGCATTCGAACCGCGTGTTCACCGGCCCGTAGTTGGTGAAGATGCCGGATTGCTCAATGATGCCGAGTTCATTGCCAAGATCCCGAAGGCTGGGCGGTCTAGGACGAAGAAACGGAACCATTGGGAAACCTTCCACGCATCCATTGTGGTTTTTGAACGAAAACAGTTAATCTATCGCTAATTGGTCTAAAGGCGAGAGAGACCTTCCCGCGGTAGGACGTTACTCGAGGCTTTACACTTAGAGGTGCATGTTGTGCTTTGCACCCTTATAAGTTGCGTCGCTTTCCTGCTCAATCAAAAATGCGACCCGGTATCAAAACTATCTTCCGTCCACGATCCGCGGCCGGGTCGGGTCCCTCCCTTCCCCATCGCTTGGCCGACCCCACATGGACGGTCCGACGTCCTCGTGACCGCCGCCGGCTTGGCTTCGCGGCCCCCGGGTTGCAGGATGCGCGCACTGATCCCTTACACCCAGACCCTGGGAGAGCCTGATGACCGGCATGCCGCCGAACGACCGTATCCGGATGGATGACGAAGACCCCGACCCCGAGTCGCCCGAGGTTCCCGAGCCCATCGGCCCGGACCCCTCGGAGCCGGGCGACAACAAGACCCTGAACTCGCCGATCAACGAGCTCGAGAAGCGCTTGTTCGACCAGCGCAAGGTGCTGATCTTTGGCGCGATCAACGACAAGGTGGCGCGCGACGTCACCGGCCGCCTGCTGGCGCTGGTCGGCGCGTCCGACAAGCCGATCGACGTGTACGTCAACTCACCCGGCGGCCACGTCGAAAGCGGCGACACCATCCACGACATGATCCGCTTCGTCGACGCGGTGGCGCCGGTGCGCATGATCGGCACCGGCTGGGTGGCCAGCGCGCTGATCTTCGCGGCCGGCCACAAGGACCGCCGTTTCTGCCTGCCGGCGACGCGGTTCCTGCTGCACCAGCCGATGGGCGGCGTGCGCGGCCCGGCCACCGACATCGACATCGAGGCGCGCGAGATCATCAAGATGCGCGAGCGCCTCAACCGCTTGTTCGCCCGCGAAACCGGGCAAACCTACGAGAAGGTGTCCAAGGACACCGACCGCAACTACTGGATGAGTGCCGAGGAAGCGATCGCCTATGGCCTGGTGACCAAGGTCGTGAGCGCCATCACCGAGATCTGAGCCTCGCGGGAAGACCGGGGCGTGCCGCGTCGCTCCCGGCTTCCCGGCCTGCCCGCTGCGGTAACCGCGCCGGGACCGACGTCATTCGCGGTCACGGCCCTGCTGGCGATGGCGGGGCTGCTGTCCTGGCGGACGCTCCGTTCCTGCCCGTCCTTCGACGGGGCGATGAACCTCAACGTGGCCCGCAGCCTGGCCAGCGGAAACGGCTACGGCTTCCGCTACGACAGCTTCTTCGCCTTTCCGGCCCAGACCGACAGCCCGTTCATCCTGCCGGCCGCCCTTGTGTTCCGGCTGTTCGGGGTCGGCCGGGTATCCGCGCAGGCGGTCGGCCTGTGCTACGTGCTGGCGTTCGCGGTTCTGGTTCCGGTCCTGCTGCGCCGGGCGCAACTGCCGGCCTGGCTTGCCGCCGCCGGCGCCGCCGCCTGCCTCGCGATGCCCGGCACCGCCGAGTATGGCGCCAACGGCTACGGCGAGGTTCCGGCGCTGTGTTGGATGCTGGCCGCCCTTCTGTCCGCCGCCCGCGCGACCGGGCATCCACGCCGG
>CAXSHC010000190.1:0-6302 GCA_964236745.1 uncultured Acetobacteraceae bacterium | reverse complement strand
GTCGGCCACCGCGTTGTGGCCGTTATGTGTCAGGGTGACGTAGCGCGCCCCCTTGGCGCGAACCGCCGCCACCACCGACAGGTCCTCACCGAAGGCATGGGCGTTCTCGACCGCGGGCACGACCGCGATCACGTCCTCCCGCCTGGCCTGCTCGATCTCGTCGGCGGTGGCGCACACCCTGGCCCTGACGCCGTTCCGCTCCCCGTCCATCTCCCTGATCCGGTCCAGCATCGCCAGCACCCGCTCGCGCACCGCGGCCGGGCTGGCCTGCTCGGCCGACGCTTGCGGGATGTAGGCGGCGAAACAGCCGGCCGACACGCCGCCCGTGCGCATCTTGGGCAGGTCGACGCGACGGGTCGTGCTGTCGGTGAACGGGTCGTCGCCACCAGGCCACGGGATGTCGATGTGGCTGTCGAGGGTGAGGAGTGAGGCGTGCAGGCCGGAGGTGTCGCTCATGGCGTCACGCAACGCCCGCGCGGCGCGGTTTGCAAGCGGCCTTGCCAGGAACTGCCAGACGGGCGATCGGATTTGGCATGCGCATCGTCACCTGGAACATCAACTCGTTGCGGCTCCGACTTCCGCTGCTGGAACGCCTGGTGGCGGAGCTGGCCCCGGACGTGATCTGCCTGCAGGAGACCAAGGTCCCGGACGAGCTGTTCCCGGAGCAGGCGCCGGCCCGGCTCGGCTACCCGTTCCACCTGCGGCGCGGCATGAAGGGCTACAACGGCGTCGCCATCCTGTCCCGCGTGCCGATGCGGCGCGACGACACCGCGCCGGACTGGTGCCTGAAGGACGACCGCCGCCACGTTGCGGCCGTGCTCGACACGCCGAGTGGCCCGGTCACGCTGCACGACTTCTACGTGCCGGCTGGCGGCGACGTGCCGGATCCGGCGGCGAACCCGAAATACGCCCACAAGCTGCGCTTCGTGGACGAGGCGACGCATTATTTCGCCGCCCATCCCGCCAAGGGGCGCTGCGTCCTGGTCGGCGACCTCAACATCGCGCCGGGGGAGCACGACGTGTGGAGCCACCGGCAGCTCCGGGAGGTGGTGAGCCACACCGAGCCGGAGATCGAGCGCATGCAGGCGTGGATGGACACGGGCTTCGTGGATGCGATGCGCCACTTCGTGCCGGCGACGGAGAAGCTCTACAGCTGGTGGTCGTATCGCAACCAGGACTGGCGCGGCTCAAACCGCGGCAGGCGGCTGGACCACGTCTGGGTCACCCCGGACCTAGTCCCGCGCCTGCGCGGCCTGATGGTGCATTCCGCGGCGCGGGACTGGCCGCGGCCCTCCGACCACGTGCCGGTTGCGGTGGACATCGCCCTGTGACGGCGTTGGGGTGGATCAGGCCACGCCGCCAGCGGGATCCAACCGGTAGCCGCCACCCTCGGTGACGAGCAGGCAGGCATTGCTGGGATCGGGCTCGATCTTCTGCCGCAGCCGGTAGATGTGGGTTTCCAGCGTGTGGGTGGTGACGGCGGCGTTGTAGCCCCACACCTCGTTCAGCAGCACCTGGCGTGCCACCGGGCGGGTGCCGGCGCGATACAGGAACTTCAGGATCGCCGCCTCCTTCTCGGTCAGCCGGATGCGCCGGTTGCGCGTGGGCTCCTGCAACAGCTTGGCCGACGGGCGGAACACGTATGGCCCGATGGTGAACACCGCATCCTCGCTGTTCTCGAAGATGCGCATCTGCGCGCGCAGCCTTGCCAGCAGCTCGGCGATGCGGAAAGGCTTGGCGACGTAGTCGTTGGCCCCGGCATCCAGGCCACGCACCACGTCGACCTCGTCGTCGGAGCCGGTAAGCATGATGATGGGCATGCGACGGCCCTGCTTGCGCTGCTCGGCGCAGAAGTCGCGGCCGTCGCCGTCCGGCAGCGACACATCGAGGATCAACGCGTCGTAGCGCACCGACGGCTCGGCCATCAGCCGGGTCGCCTCGGCGATCGAATCCGCCTGCTCCACCGAGAACTCCCCTTCGAGCTGGAGCTGCTCGACCAGCGCTTTGCGCAGCGCATGGTCATCGTCCATGATCAAAATGGGACGTTCACCCGCCATGGATACGCTCTCCTGACCGGCAACGGGCCCAAGTGACCAGGTTGCCGGAACGTTGTGACGAGGCGCTGCCATCCAGCCGTTCGAGGCGGAAAGGCGGCACGTTGCTTCACAACGCGGTGACCATGGCCGTGTAAGCATCGGTGCGACGCAAACGCGGCACACTTTCTCGTGAACACGTTCCGGACAAGGCCATTCCGGGAAAACAACGTCGGGAGCAACGGCATGACGGAAGCCTGGATCGAGCGCACCGGGACGCAGGCGGTGCTGCGCATGGGCGGGGTCGCGCTGCCGGTGGTGCTGGGGGCTGCCGGCATCCGCGTCGACAAGGCGGAGGGTGACAAGGCTACGCCGACCGGGCTGCTGCGACTGCGACGCGTGCTTTACCGCGCCGATCGCGGCCCGGCGCCGGCTTGTGCGGTGCCGCGCGAGCCGCTCGCCCCGGATGACGGCTGGTGCGACGACCCGTCGCATGCGGACTACAACACTCCCGTCCGGCTGCCGCATCCGGGGCGTCACGAGCGGCTGTGGCGCGAGGACGGGCTCTACGACCTGCTCGGCGTGCTTGGCTGGAACGACGATCCGGTGGTGCGTGATCGTGGTTCGGCGATCTTCCTGCACGTAGCCCACCCGGACGGGCGGCCGACCGAAGGCTGCATCGCGCTGGCGCCCGACGCGCTCCGGCTGGTGTTGTCCGGGGGTCTGGCCGCGATCAGGATCGATCCCTGACCGCGACCGGCGCCCCGGGCGTCGGAACTGCGTCGGGCGTCAGGGCTGCGTCGGGTTTATCCCGTAGGACTGCGCAAAAGCGTTGGAGTCGTCGATGTATGGCCGCATCTGGTGGTACTGGTTCTCAAGCGTCGAGAACTCGTTCTGCAGCACCGTCACCTCGGCCGCGGGGACCTGTACCGCGCCGCTGGTCACCTGCGGATAGGAATAGCCGCTGATCGCGGTGCTGAACGGGGCGAGGTCGCTGACCCCCTGCTGGGTTCCAAGGTCGATCACCACGCCGTAATGGTCCATGTGCGGGTTGGCGACCACGGCGCTGGCGACCTCCGTGGAGTCCGTGCCGTACTCGGCGATCGGGTCGCCCTGCTCGACGAAGTTGACGAAGTTGTTCGCGGGCGCTGCAGCAGCGTTGTAGCCGGGCAGGCCGCTGGCGCCGAACGCCACGCCAGGCAGCCCGGTGTGCGACGCGACATAGGAGGCCTGCATGCCGCCGAGCGAGAACCCGGTAAGGTAGATCCGGGTCGCGGACAGGCCCTGCGACACGGCCAGCGACTGCACCGTCCTGGCGAAGGCGAGCGCGTCAGCGTAGCCCGGCAGCGTGCTCGGGTCGTATCCGGACAGGGTCGCCTGGGCCAGGTTGTACTGGTCCTGGGTGATGTCCCACCGGTAGGCGATGATCACGTTGCCGACGCCGTCGAGATAAGCGTAGGCGGTGGTACCGTTGTTCGTCGAGATCGACACGGGGTTGCCGGACCCGTCCAGCATCGAGCTGAGCCCGTAATAAGGGGCGTAGTAGGCGCTCACCGAGGCCAGGGTCGCTGCCTCGAAAGACTGCATGCTCGGCGCGTCGGGAGGAATGACCAGGCTGAGGGCGCTGGTGGCGGCGCGGGACGCTAGGCCGGACGCGCGTGCCTGGTGCGCCGTGCCGAGCGACAGCAGCAGGCAACAGGAGCCCGCGAACGCGGAACCTGCCGACAACATGGAACGCAAGCCGGAACCGTTTTTCAAAGATCTTCTCACTGCACGTCAACCGTTTCAGAATAAGATCATCTTGACAGAGAATCGTTCCGGCAGCCAACTATTTCTCGAAATCTATACAGTGGGCGCGTCCGGCTGCACCCGCACCAGCACCGCGGCGAAGAAGCCATCGGTTCCGTGCTGGCGCGGCGTCAGGCGCAGGACGCCTTCCCCCGCGTGCAGCGCGTGCGGCGCCAGCGGCGGGCGTTCCGGGTCCGGCGCCCGCAGGTCCAGCAGCGCGAAGTCGGGACGGCGCGACAGGAAGCGCTCGACCTGAAACGCGTTCTCCTCGCGCAGCACCGAGCAGGTGGCGTAGACGAGCCGGCCGCCCGGACGCACCAGCGCCGCCGCCCGGTCCAGGATCGCCGACTGCTTGACCACGAGCTCGTCCAGGTCGGTCCGGACCAGGCGCAGCCGGGCGTCCGGGTTGCGCCGCCAGGTGCCGGTGCCGGTACAGGGGGCATCGACCAGCACCCGGTCGAAGCTTTCCCGCCGGCGCTTGGCCCACTTGTCGCCTTCCACCAGCAGGTGCCGCTCGACGTTGTGCACGCCCGCCCGGCGCAGGCGTCGTACCGCCCCGGTCAGGCGCGGCTCGGACACGTCGCACGCCACCACGTGGCCGCGATTGTCCATGGTCATCGCCAGGCCAAGCGTCTTGCCGCCGGCGCCGGCGCAGTAGTCCAGCACGCGCATCTCGGGGCCGGCGCCCACCGCCTGCACCACCAGCTGGCTGCCCTCGTCCTGGATCTCCACCAGCCCGCCCGCGAACGCCTTGGTGCTCGTCACCGGCAGGCGCCCGGGCACGCGCAGCCCCCACGGCGACAACGGGGTGGGCTCGGTGGCGATGCCTTCCTCGGCCAGCGCCGCCGCCGCCGCCTCGCGCGTGCCGCGCAGAAGGTTGACGCGTAGGTCCAGCGTCGCCGGCGCCGTCAAGGCCGCGATCTCGGCCCGCAGCGCTTCGCCGAACTCGGCCGACAACAGCGGCAGCAGCCAGTCCGGCACCTCCAGCGCCACCGCCTCCGGCATCTCCGGATGATCCAGCGTGTGGCCTTCCAGCGCCCGCAGCACCCGCAGCTCGAACGGTTCCAGCAGGTCCGGCGCGTAGCGTCCGCCGGAGAACGCCCGTTGCAGGCTTTCGACCGGACGGCCGGCCAGCACCGACGACGCCGCCACCAGCAGGCGAGGCTGCGCGCTGCCGGCGGCGCGCTGCAGCCACCATTCCAGGCGGCGCCAGGCGCGCAGCACCGACCACACCTCCGTCGACACCGCGCGCCGGTCGCCGCCGCCGATGAAGCGGCGCTCGCGGAAGAAGTTGTTGGCCACCGCGTCGGCGGGGCGCCTTGGCGCGGCCTCGATCGCGAACAGGAGGTCGATGGTGGCGGCGAGGCGGGCGTTGGGGGTCATCGGGGGCTTTCCGGGCAGAAGGCCAGGGCGCTGCCCTGGACCCGCCAAGGGCAGTCGCCCTTGGAACCCATCAATAAAAGGGTTTCCAAAGGGCGACTGCCCTTTGGTGGGTGCGGGCAAAGCCCGCGTCGGCTAGTCCTGCCGGTAGTTCGGCGCTTCCCGGGTGATCGCCACGTCGTGCACGTGGCTTTCGCGCAGGCCCGCCCCGGTGATGCGCCGGAACTGCGTGCGGGTTTGCAGCTCGGCCACCGTGGCGCTGCCGGTGTAGCCCATGCCGGCGCGGAGCCCGCCCACCAGCTGGTGCACCACCGCCGCCATGCCGCCCTTGAACGCTACCCGCCCCTCGATGCCTTCGGGCACCATCTTGAGCGTGTCCTTGATCTCCTGCTGGAAGTAGCGGTCGGCCGAGCCGCGCGCCATCGCGCCCAGGCTGCCCATGCCGCGATACGCCTTGTACGAGCGGCCCTGGTACAGAAACACCTCGCCCGGCGCTTCCTCGGTGCCGGCGAGCAGCGAGCCCACCATCACCACGTCGGCACCGGCGCCGATCGCCTTGACCAGGTCGCCGGAGGTGCGCACCCCGCCATCGGCGATCGCGGGGGTGTCGCGGTCGTGGCAGGCGCTCGCGGTTTCCAGCACGGCGCTGAACTGCGGCACGCCGACGCCCGCCACCACGCGGGTGGTGCAGATGCTGCCGGGCCCGATGCCGATCTTGACCGCGTCGGCGCCGGCCTCGATCAACGCCAATGCAGCTTCGGGCGTGGCGACGTTGCCGGCGATCACCTGCACCGTGTTGGACAGCCGCTTCACCCGCTCGATGGCGCTCATCACGCCTCCGGAATGGCCGTGCGCGGTGTCGATCACCAGCACGTCCACCCCGGCCGCCACCAGGGCTTCCGCGCGCAACAGCCCGTCGGCGCCCACCCCGGTCGCGGCGCCGCAGCGCAGCCGGCCCATCTCGTCCTTGTTGGCCAGCGGGTGCGCCACCGCCTTGTCCATGTCCTTGACGGTGATGATGCCGATGCAGCGCCCCTGCCCGTCCACCACCAGCAGCTTCTCGATGCGACGGCTGTGCAGCAACTGCCGCGCCTGGTCCGG
>CAXSHC010000189.1:4640-6343 GCA_964236745.1 uncultured Acetobacteraceae bacterium | reverse complement strand
GCCGCTTCGGTGGCGGCAGGGTCGGCGAGCGGGGCGAAGGCGCAGTCGAGGATCATGTTGCCGCCGTCGGTGACGAACAACGTGCCGCCGCGGTCGCGACGCGGCGTGGGCGTCGCCCCGAGCAGGCCGATCTGTCGCGCCGCGGATTCCCAGCCGAACGATGACACCTCGACCGGGACCGGGGAACGGGTGGCGAGCCGGTCCACCAGCTTGCTGTCGTCCGCCACCACCACCATGCGCTTCGACGATGCCGCCACGATCTTCTCGCGCAGAAGCGCGCCGCCGAGCCCCTTGATCAAGTTCAGTGTGCCGCGCTCAATCTCGTCCGCGCCGTCGATGGTGAGGTCGATCTCGGAATGGTCGGCGAAGCCGGCGATGGGGATGCCGAGCCCGCGCGCCTGCGCCTCGCTGCGCTTCGAGGTCGGGATGCCGACAAAGCGCAGGCCCTGCCTGACCCGCTCGCCCAGGCTGTCGATCACGCATTCGGCGGTGGAGCCGGTGCCGAGGCCAACCACCATGCCGTCCTCCACCAGCAGGGCCGCTTCCGCGCCGACCTGGCGTTTCAGCGCCTGCGCCGGGTCATCCACGGGAAGCGTTTCCGGCGGCGGCCTGGTCCAGCACCCAGATCAGCTCGCCATCGGTGGCAATGTGCGTGGAGGGCTGCGTTTCGTCGCCGCCGCGAACCTTGGCGACCACCTCGGCCTTGCCCGCACCCGCAACCAGGAACAGTACCGCCCGGCTGCTGGCGATGGCCGGAAAGGTCAGGGTCAGGCGGGTGTGCGGCGCGTCCTGCGGCACGCAGGTGCCGACCCAGGCCTCGCGCTCGTTCAGCACGTCGGTGCCGGGGAAAAGCGAGGCGGTGTGCCCGTTCTCGCCCAGGCCGAGCAGCACCACGTCGAACAAGGGCCGGTCCGGCTGCAGCGTGTCGGAACCGTATTGCGCCTGCAGCTCGCGCTGGTAGCGCCGCGCCGCATCGGCCGGATCGCCGTCGGTCGGCATGCGGTGCACCGCGTTCGGTGGCACCGGCACGTGCGACAGCATCGCCAGGTCGGCCATGTTGTAGTTGCTGGATTCGTCGTCCGGCGGCACGAAGCGCTCGTCGCCAAAGAACAGCTGCACACGGTCCCATGGGAACCGTTCGGCGTAGTGGCCGCCTGCCAGGATCTCGTAGAGGCGCTTGGGCGTCGAGCCGCCGGACAATGCCACGGTGAACGCCGCGTCGCTCGCCAGCGCGCGCTCGAGAAGGAAATCCGCTGCGTATCGCGCGATCGCTTCCGCGTCGTCCAGCACCTCGATCCTGCCGGTGACGGCGTCGGCGCTCATCGTTCTTCTCCCAGCACGTAGCGCTCGATCGCCTTGGCGAAGCCTTCGTCCTCGGATGAATCGCTCACGTGGGTGGCAGCCTGCTTCACCTCGTCGCTGGATTGTCCCATCGCGATCGACAGGCGGCTGCGTTTGAACATCAGCACGTCGTTGGGCTGGTCGCCGAGGGTGGCGATCTCCGACGCCTTGACGCCCAGCATGCGCTCCAGGCTGGCGACCACGTCGCCCTTGTTCGCATGCGGGTGGGTCACGTCGAGGTAGTACGGCTGCGAACGCGCCGCCGACGCGGTGTCGCCGAGCGCCTGTTGCGCGTCGCGCTCCACCGCCTTCATCAGCTCCAGATCGTCGCTGACGCCCACGATCTTCACGGCATGCTCCAG
>CAXSHC010000189.1:0-4630 GCA_964236745.1 uncultured Acetobacteraceae bacterium | reverse complement strand
CCCGCGCTGTCCAGCGCCGCGCCGAAGTCGCTCGTCACCTTGGGCGCGAACTTCACCGTCCACTGCTCGCGGTCGACGTGCGGCCCCTTGGCGTCGGGCACCAGCCAGTCCTCGCCGCTGTAGACCCAGACATCGACCTTGTGGTCACGCAGCACCTGCATCGTCTGCTCCGCCGCCTTGCGGGACAGCGTCTTGGCCTCGATGATCGACAGGTCGGGATGGACGAACAGCCCGCCGTTGAACCCTGCGATCGGCTCGCTGATGCCGAGCGGTTCGATCAACATGTTCATCCCTTTCGGCGGCCGGCCGCTGGTAACGGCGAAACGGATGCCGCGCTCGCGCAGGGAATGCACCGCGCGTATCGCCCGCTCGGTGAGCAGCTTCTCCTTGGTCACCAGGGTGCCGTCCACGTCGGCCAGCACCAGGCTGATCTTTATCGGCTCGGCCATCGCGTTCTCGGTCCTTGTTCTACGACGCCAGGTCGGACGCCGGGTCAGACGACCTGGGCGCGCGCGGCAGGATCAGCTCCTCGACCGCCTGCGCCCAGCCATCCTCCGCGTTGCTCGCGGTTATGAAATGCGCCGCTTCCGCCACGGAGGCCGGCGCGTTGCCCATCGCCACGCCGAGGCCCGCGGCCTCCAGCATGGCGATGTCGTTGTCCATGTCGCCGATGCAGGCGAGTTCCGAGCGGTCGACGCCCAGGATGGCGGCGAGGCGCAGCGCCGCCCGTCCCTTGTTCGCGTCCGGATGGGTGACGTCGAGATACCAGGGCGAGGAGCGGTGCGCGCTGACCTGGCCCGCCAGCATCGCCCCGAGTTCGATCTCCACGCGTTCCAGCAGCGGATAGTCGGTGGTGGCGCCCATGATCTTGCCGATGCGGTCGTAGAACGGCTCGAAGCTGTCCACCACCGTCGGTTCGAACTGCACCGCCTTCTGCTCGCGCGGCACGAAGGCGCCGGCAGGATCGCGGATCACCCACTGGTGCCCGGTGAACAGCCAGCACTCGATACGGTTGGTGGTCAGCGTCTCAACCGCGAGCCGCGCCGCCTGCGGATCGAGCGACTGCAGCTCCAGGACGCTGCCGTCGGCTGCGACGATCTCGCCGCCGTTCAGCCCGGCGGCGGGAGTATCGATCTCGAGGGCCGGGAGATACATCTGCATGCCGCGCACCGACCGGCTGCTCGCCAGGCAGAGCATGATCCCCGCCTCGCGCAGCCGCCGCGCCGACGCCAGGGTCGATGGGCTCAGCTGCTTGTCCGGGCCAATGATGGTGCCGTCGATGTCAGACACCAACAGCCTGATGCGTGTCGAAGGTGCCGCGCGCGGCGGGATCATCATCCGTTTAACCTCAACCAGTGCCGCCCGTCGCGTGCCAGCAGCGCGTCCGCCGCGTCCGGGCCCGCCTTGCCGGCGGCGTAGGAGTGCAACGTTCCGCTCCCCTCGTGCCAGGAGTCGAGGGCGGGCTGCACCACGCTCCATCCGGCTTCTATGTTGTCGGCCCGCTGGAACAGCGTGGCGTCGCCGATCAGGCAGTCGTAGATCAGCGTCTCGTAGCCGGTGCTGGGCCCTTCCTGGAACCAGTCGGCATAGTCGAACTTCATGCGCACCCCGCCGAGCTTGACAGTCGGGCCCGGCACCTTGGCCGAGAACTGCATCGTCACCCCTTCGCTGGGCTGGATCTGCAGCACCATGATGTTGGGGGTCAGCTTGTCGACCGGGGTTTCGCGGAACAGCGCGTAGGGCGCCTGCTTGAAGTGGATGGCGATCTCGGTCTTGCGGGTGGTCAGCCGCTTGCCCGTGCGCAGGTAGAACGGCACGCCGGACCAGCGCCAGTTGTCGATCGACAGCTTCATCGCCACGAAAGTCTCGGTGCCGGAGTCGTGCGACACGTCCGGCTCGTCGCGATACCCCGCCATCGCCCTGCCGGCGATGCTGCCGGCGTCGTACTGCCCGCGTACGATGTCGTCGGGGGCGAGCTTGTGCACCGCCGCCAGCACCTTGGACTTCTCGTCACGCACCGCGTCGGCCTCGAACGAGATCGGCGCTTCCATCGCCACCATCGCCAGAAGCTGCATGATGTGGTTCGGCACCATGTCGCGCAGCGCGCCGGTGTTCTCGTAGAACCGCCCGCGCTTTTCCACGCCCACGGTTTCGGCCGCTGTGATCTGCACGTGGTCGATGTTTTGCCGGTTCCACAGCGGCTCGAAGAACCCGTTGGAGAAGCGCAGCGCCAGGATGTTCTGCACCGTCTCCTTTCCCAGATAGTGGTCGATCCGGTAGATCTGGCTTTCCTCGAGCGCCTGGCGCAGCTGCGCGTTCAGCGCGCGTGCCGAGGGCAGGTCGAAGCCGAACGGCTTTTCCACCACCACGCGCCGGAACTGCGTCTCGTCTTCCCGCGTCAGCCCGGCCGCATGGAGGTGCTCGACGATGGGACCGAAGAACCGCGCCGCCACCGCTAGGTAGAACACGCAGTTGCCGACGGCGCAGCAGGTCGCGAGCGACCGGTAGGTGTTTTCGTCGTCGAAGCCGCCGCGCAGGAACGAGATGCGCTGGCTCAGCCAGTTCCAGTCCGCCTCGTGCAGCTCGGACGCGCTGGCGCGACGCTGCGACACGAACTGCCGCATGGTATCGCCCAGCTCCTTGCGCAGGGCCTCGTTGTCCAGGTCCGACCAGTCCACCGCGACGATCGAGAACGCCTCGTCGAGCAACTGCGCGCCGACTAGGTTGTAGATCGCCGGCACCAGCAGCCGCCTGGTCAGGTCGCCGCCGCCGCCGAAGATCACCAGCGTGCAGGGTGGGCTGCGTCGTGGAGCCGCGAGCGGCCGGTCGTCGTCGTCCGGTGGGGTGCTTGGCTCGAGCTCCAGCGACTCCGACATGCTAGTCCTTCTTCTCCGACACTTCGCTGCCGTGCTTCTTCTCGGTCGAATGCTGCTCGACGTGGCCACCGAACTGGAACCGCATCGCGGACAACAGCTTCTCGCCGAAGTTGTTGCCGGAGCGGCTGCGGAAGCGGGTAAACAGCGCTTGGCTCAGCACCGGCACCGGCACCGCCTCCTCGATCGCCGCCTCGATGGTCCAGCGGCCTTCGCCGGAATCCGCCACCTGGCCGGTGAACTCGGCCAGGGTGCCGTCCTTGGCGAGCGAGTTGGCGCACAGGTCGAGCAGCCAGGACGAGATCACGCTGCCGCGCCGCCACACCTCGGCGATGTCGCCCATGTTGAGGTCGAAGCGCTGCTCGGGCGGAAGGTCGCCGGAGTTCTTGTTGCGCAACACGTCGAAGCCTTCGGCGAAGGCCTGCATGATCCCGTACTCGATGCCGTTGTGCACCATCTTCACGAAGTGGCCCGAGCCGGCCGGACCGGTATGAAGGTAGCCCTGCTCCGCCTTGGGATCGAGGCCGGGCGCATCGCGGCCGGGCGTGCGCTCGACCTCGCCGATGCCGGGTGCCAGGACGGACAGGATCGGGTCGATCCGGTCCACCGCCTCCTGGGCACCGCCGATCATCATGCAGTAGCCACGCGCCAAGCCGTACACGCCGCCGGAGGTGCCGACGTCGACGTAGTGGATGCCCTTCTCGCGCAAGCTGGCGGCGCGGCGTATGTCGTCCTTGTAGTAGCTGTTGCCGCCGTCGATGATGATGTCGCCCTCGTCCATCATCCCGGCCAGGGCCTCGACCGTTTCCTCGGTGATGCGGCCTGCCGGCAGCATGACCCACACCGCGCGCGGCGCGGCGAGCTTTGATATCAGGTCCTGCAGCCCCTCGGCTTCCTGGCTGCGCTCCGCCCGGCCGTGCACCTTCGAGACCACGGCCGGGTCACGGTCGTACAGCACCACGTCGTGCCCGTGCTTCGAAAGCCGGACGGAAATGTTGCCGCCCATCCGTCCGAGACCGATGATGCCGAGCTGCATGGAATGTTCCTCGTTCGCAAGGAGGGCCGGCCTGCGGCCCGGTCGAAAAGGAGCCGGCATGACCCGCGCGGGGGGTCGTGCCGGCTGGAAGGTTTCAGGCCACGGCGGTTTTGATGGCGACACCCAACTGCTGCAGCGCGTCGGGCAGGCTGCCCTTGACGTGCACGCGCAGTGCGCGCCGCCCACGTTCCGCCAGCACGTCGAAGTCGCCGCGCGCCTGCGCCGCCTTGACCACGCCGAAGGTGAACTTCTCGCCCGGCACCGGCAGATCGGCACTGTCGTCCGACGTGATCTGCAGGAACACGCCGCTGTTCGGCCCGCCCTTGTAGGCCTGTCCGGTGGAGTGCAGGAACCGCGGCCCGAACTCGGCCGCCGTCGCCACGTGCAGGCCGTCGCGGATCGCCAGCCGCGCCGTCTGGATCCAGGCCATCGTGTTCGGCGCGCGCTCGATGTAGGCGAGCAGCGCCACGTAGTCGCCCGCCTTGGCGCGGGCGAAATGCGCCTTCAGCACCGCCTCCAGCGACCCGCCCTTGAGCACCTCGGCGTTGCTCTCGTCGGCGAAGAAGGAGAAGTCGCCGTCGGTCGCGAACGGCGTCTCGGACGGCAACGAGCCGCTCTGGTTGTAGGCGTCGGTCAGCTTCTTGGTCTCGATCTTGCTGGCCTCGACGTCGGGCTGGTTGAACGCGTTGATGCCGATGATGGAGCCGGCCACCGCGGTGGC
>CAXSHC010000188.1:0-6345 GCA_964236745.1 uncultured Acetobacteraceae bacterium | reverse complement strand
GTGGGGCCCGGCGACGTCGTGCTGGTGCCCGCCGCGACCAGCAGCGTGGGGCTGGCGGCGATCCAGCTCTGCCACGCGGCTGGCGCCCGTCCGGTGGCACTCACCCGCAGCCGCGCCAAGGCCGACGCGCTGGCCCGTGCGGTGCCCGACACCGCCATGGTGTTCACCGACGAGCAGGACATCGCTGCCGAGGTGATGCGCCTGACGGACGGGAAGGGCGCCCGCGTCGCGTTCGATCCCGTCGGCGGTCCCACCGTGTCCAGGCTTGCCGACGCCCTGGCGCCCGGCGGCATGCTGTTGGAATACGGCGCGCTCAGCCCCGAGCCGACCCCGTTCCCGCTTTTCGCCGCCCTCGGCAAGGGCCTGACGATGCGCGGCTACACCTTGTTCGAGGTCACGCGCGACCCGGCACGCCTGGATGCCGGCAAGCGCCACGTGCTGGACCGCCTGGCCGCCGGCCTGCGCCCGGTGATCGCCCGCAGCTTCCCCCTCGACCAGATCGTGGAGGCGCACCGCTTCATGGAGTCCAACACCCAGGTCGGCAAGATCGTGGTGGAGGTCTAGCCGCCGTCACGGCAGTGCTCGTGCCCCGGCACGCCGGACGGCGTGCCGTGGTGGAGCGCGCACCATGATCATCCAGCGGCTTTGGCCGACCTTGCGCAAGCGCATCCCGATCGGGATGCGCCCGTCGTGCGAGTGCAAGGCCTCACGTTGAATGATCGCCCTGGCCTCCACACCATCGACCGGATGGCCGATAATGTCCGCTGATCGGCAGGATCGGTACTTTCGCGATGCCTGGACCACAAAGATGTTGCGGCCGTGCCATCAACCGGAGGCCCGCAATGTCCGACGCCGCGCTGCTCGTCATCGACGTCCAAGAGTCCTTTCGCCACGCGCCCTACTGGAGCGACGAGAACGTCGAAGCGTTCGCCCGGTCCCTCCAGCATCTGGTCGACGGCGCCCGTTCGCGCGGGCTGCCGGTGCTGCAGGTGTTCCACGTCGAGGAGACGGGCCACTTCTCCCCGTCCTCAGGCCATGTCCGCACGCTGGCGCCGCTCGCGATCCAGCCAGATGCGGTGTTCCACAAGCGCCGGCACAGCGCCCTGGTCGGCAGCGGCCTCGACACCTGGCTGACGCAGCACGGCACGCGTCGCCTCGTCGTCTGCGGCATACGCACCGAACAATGCTGCGAGACCACGACGCGCCATGCCTCCGACTGCGGCTGGGACGTCGACTACGTGACGGATGCGACGCTCACCTTCGCGATGACCGCCGCCGACGGCCGGCGCTACACGCCTACCGAGATCAAGGCGCGAACCGAGCTCGTGCTGGCGAACCGCTTTGCCCGGATCGCGTCCGTCGAGGAGGCGCTGTCCGGGCCTGCGCCGGCCGCCGCCGCATGACCGGCGCGCGGCGGCACATCCCCGTCCTGGTGGTGCTGCCGCCGCGTGCGCTGCTGCTGGACCTCGCCGGCCCGCTGGAGGTGCTCCGGATCGCCGGCGACGTGCAGGACCGCGTCGGCTTCGGGATCGCCTTCGCAGCCCCCCGTAGCGTCACCCGCAGCTCGATCGGCCTGACGCTGGGCGGTGCCGGACCGCTGCCGGGAACGGTCGAGCCCGGCACCGTCATCCTGGTGCCGGGCTCGGTCGGTTGCGCTCTCGGACCATCTTCCGATCGGGACGACGACGCCGAGGCGGAGGCGCGGATCGTGTCCTGGCTGCGCGACACGGTGCGGCCCGGGCACAGGCTGGTGACGGTGTGCGACGGCGCGCTGCTGGCGGCGCAGGCGGGGCTGCTCGACGGCTATGCCTGCACCACCCACCACGAAAGCTGCGCCCGGCTCGCGGCGATCGCGCCGCGGGCGCGGGTGCTGGAGAACCGGTTGTTCGTCGAGGACCGCGAGCGGTTCAGCAGCGCCGGCGTGACCGCCGGGGTGGACCTGATGCTCCATTTGGTTTCGCTGTGGGCCGGCCCGGCAGCTTCCGTCGCCACCGCCCGCAGCCTGGTGGTCTACATGCGCCGCGGCGCCGACGATCCGCAGCTTTCGCCGTGGCTGGAAGGACGCAGCCACCTTCATCCCGTCGTGCATCGCGCGCAGGACGCCATCGCTGCCGACCCGACGCGGAACTGGTCGCTCGCCGGCTTGGGACGGGTCGCCGGCGCCAGCCCGCGCAACCTGTCCCGGTTGTTCTCGATGCATGCCGGCATGAGCGTCACGGACAGCATCAGCCGGAACCGCGTCGCGCTGGCACGCGACCTGATCGGACGAACCGACCTCGCGATGGAGCAGGTGGCCGAGCGGGCGGGCTTCGCCTCGTCCCGGCACCTGCGCCGGGTGTGGAAACGCTTCCATGCGACGGCGCCATCGAAAGCACGTGGAAGCATCGGCCGGTAACCGATAGCCGGTCGCAGCCGCGGCGAGGGTCCACGGCCCGGTTCGCTGCGCCGCGTGTCGACGATCCCCTGAGGACGCGCTGCCCGCGGCTGGCCGAGTGCCATCGCTAGGCATTTCATGGCAACCCTCCTAATCCCATCTCTGCGATACTGCTGCCCTGCAACGGAGCCCGTATGCGTCCCGTCCTGTTTCAAAGCCGGGCCTTGTCGTCCCGGGCCCGGGATCAACACGCATGGGTGGCCGGCGCCCAGGGAAACGCCCTCGCCACGCCGTCGAGGCCGGGCCGGTGAGGATGCCAGTCCTGCTTGTGGTTCTTGTCGCGTGGTCCGTGCTTCGCACCGGCACCGGGCTGTTGCTCGACCGGCGGCAGGCGAGGGCGATACGCGACGGCAGGGAGGCGGTGCCGCCCGCCTTCGCCGACGCCGTGTCGGCGGCCGACCATCGCAAGGCGGTCGCCTATGGCCTTGACCGTCTCCGCTTCGGTGCCGTGTCCGCCGTGCTCGACCTGCTCATCGGCATCGTCGCCCTGGTCTGGGGCCTCGACCTCGTGTCCGGCCTGGTGTCGGCGCGCATCGGCCCCTCGCTGTCCCGCAGCCTGGCGATCGCCGCCGTGCTGTGGCTCGCATCCGGCCTGCTGAGCCTGCCGCTGGCCGCCTGGCGCACCCTGGTGCTGGAACAGCGGCACGGCTTCAACCGTCGTGGTCCGGCCTTGTTCCTGCGCGACACGCTTGTGGCCTCGCTGCTCACCGCCGCGATCGGCGGCCCGATCCTGGCCGGCATCCTGTGGGCGATGCAGGCATTGCACGGGCCATGGTGGCTTTGGACCTGGGCCGCGCTGACCGCCGCAATGCTGCTGGCGCCGACCATCCACGTCCGCCTCGTCGCTCCCTTGTTCAACCGCTTCACGCCGCTCCGCGCCGAGATGGCCGGCCCGATCGAGGCGCTGCTCGCCCGCACCGGGTTCCGCTCCGGCGGACTGTTCGAGATGGACGCGTCGCGCCGCTCCAGCCGGGGCAACGCCTACTTCATCGGCTGGGGGCCGACCAAGCGCATCGTGCTGTTCGACACCCTGCTCGACGCCCACACGCCCGCGGAGATCCAGGCGGTGGTGGCGCACGAGCTCGGCCATTTCCACCACCGCCACACCCTGACCGGGCTGCTTCGTGGCACGGCCTTCCTGTTCGGCCTGCTGGCCGCGATCGGCTGGCTTGCGCGCCAGCCCTGGCTCCTGCCGGAATTCGGCATGCGCCATCCCGACCCGGTGCTGAGCCTGATCCTGGCGATGCTTCTGGCGGGCGTCCTGTCGCCGCTGCTGGGCCTCGCCGGCAACGCCTTGTCGCGCCGGCACGAGTTCCAGGCCGACGCCTTCGCGCGTCGCATGGTGGGGGCGCCGCCCATGGTGTCGGCGCTCACCCGCCTCGCCCGCGACAACGCGTCCACCCTGACGCCCGACCCTCTTTTCTCCCTGGTGCACGACAGCCATCCGCCGGTGCCGCTGCGCGTCGCCCGGCTGCTGACGGAGGCAGGCGACGGCGGCCAAAAGTCGGTGCTGTGCCAGGATGCCGAAGCGGCGCGTTCGCTGCCTGGCTGACCGCGGTATCGGCATCCTCGGCATCGGCCGGCGCAACCGGGTGGGTGGTGGAACGCTTGCGCTCGGGCAACGAACGGAACCAGCTCCCATGACCAAGGCCGGCCGTCCCAACCTGGTTCTCCTGATCGGCCTCGCCGCGGTCGGCCTGCTCCTGCCCCGTCCGGCCGGACTGCGCACGGCGTCCGTGCCGCCGCCGCAGGGGAAGCGGCCCGAGCCGCTGCAGCAGGACGAAGCGGCCCCGAGACCCACCGGGCGCAAGGCGGACGCTTCCGAGCCGGACGAGAACCGCGCCGGCGCCGATGCCGAAGCGCCGCAGCAGATTCCGGCCAAGGGCTGGTGGGCGGTCGCCAAGCGTGCCGTCACCGGCTTCAACGACGACCGGATCATGGCCGAAGCCGCCAGCATCACCTTTTACGGCCTGCTGGCGCTGTTTCCGGCGCTTGCCAGCCTGATCTCGATCTATGGGCTGTTCACCGACCCGAGCCACCTGGGCGACCAGCTCGCCAGCCTGAACGGGGTGATCCCCGGAGGCGGCATCGACATCATCAAGCAGCAAGTGGGCGCCCTGACCTCCAGCGGCTCCAAGGCGCTCGGCTTTGGCGCCATTGTCGGGCTTTTCACCTCCCTGTGGAGCGCCAATGCCGGGATGAAGTCGCTGTTCGACGCCTTGAACGTGGTTTACCACGAGCACGAGGATCGCAGCTTCGTCCGGCTGACCCTGGTGTCGCTGTGCTTCACCCTGGGCATGATCGCGTTCCTTATCCTGGCGCTGCTGGCGGTGGTCGCCCTGCCGATCGTGCTCAACACCATCGGCCTCGGCAGCGTCGGCGATACGCTGCTCGACCTCGGCCGCTGGCCGGTCATGCTGGTGGTGCTCATCGGCGCGTTGAGCCTGATCTACCGCTACGGGCCGAGCCGCAACCTCGCCCGCTGGCAGTGGATCAGCTGGGGGGCTGCGGCGGCGTCGGTGGGCTGGGTGCTCGTGTCGATCGGCTTCTCGTTCTACGTCAGCCACTTCGGCAGCTACAACAAGACCTATGGCTCGCTCGGCGCCGTGATCGGCTTCATGACCTGGATCTGGATTTCCTCCATCGTGATCCTGATGGGCGCCGAGCTGAACGCCGAGCTGGAACAGCAGACCGGGCGCGACTCTACCGTCGGCTCGGACAAGCCGCAGGGCGAGCGCGGCGCCGTCAAGGCGGACACCAAGCCCTGAAACCGCAAACGCCGACGGTGTTCTAGCCGCCCGGGCGCTGGTCGCCTGGCGCTTCGGGCATCAGCGCCAGGTGGCGCACCTCGGTGTGGTCGTCGGCCGGGAACATGCATTCCACGCGCAGCTCCTGGGTGAGGATGGACAACGGCGTTCCCACCACCGAGACCATGGAGAAGTAGTTCAGCGCCGTCCCGGCATGGTCGAAGCCGATCGGCACCACCGGGCTGCTGGCCGTCGCGGTGGTGCGGCGCCGGTCGGGCCTGACGCCGGGATGGCTCATGAGCTCGTCGATCAGGGCACGCGTCCGCTAGGCCAGCACCTGCGCGGTCGCTTCGCGGTGCACGCGTCCGATCAACGCCCGCGCCACCTCGTCCCAGTCGCGCACGAACGGCCGCATCGCCTCGGCGCAGAACATGATGCGCAGGAGGTTGTGCGGCCTGCGCAGCGCGTCGAGGTCGAAGAACCAGTTCAGGAAGCGCCGTGCCGCGTCGTTCGCCATCACCACGTCCCGGTAGCGGTCCAGCACGAAGGCTGGGAAAGGCTCTTGCTACCGAAGCATGCGCTCCAGCGCCTCGGTCACCTTACGCATCTCCGGCTGGTCCAGCCTGTCCTCGGCGTGGTCCGGAGCGTACCCGGCCGTCAGAACCAGCGGGTTGCGGTCGCGGAACGGGATGCGCAGCGCGTCCGCAAGGTGGCCGAGCGTGTCCCGGCTGGGGGCGCTTTGCCCGGTTTCAATGAAGCTCAAGTGGCGCTGCGACACCTCCGCCTCCAGCGCGAGGTCGAGCTGGCTCAGGCCGCGCACGCGGCGCCACTTGCGCAGCAGCACGCCGAGCCGGCCGCCATCCCGTTCGACGTCGGTCATCCTGGCCCGGGCTCCGCCTGCCGTTCGCGTCCGGTTCGCAGCCGCATGGTCTCCCGTCAAGCCGTGCGCGCGCCCCCAAAGCGGTTCTGGTGCGTCGACGGTTTTGCCGCCGGATACCTCCGGCGTAATTGAGCGCCGATCGCGCCCGGCACTATTCTCCGCTGCATCGGCGCCGGAACCATCCGTTGGTTAGGCGCAGCACCCGCAACTGCTAGGCGGCACCCGCTTCCGGGCGCGCGAGGCGGGCGACACGGGCAACGAAGGACAATCCCATGGACACCAGG
>CAXSHC010000187.1:5337-6346 GCA_964236745.1 uncultured Acetobacteraceae bacterium | reverse complement strand
ACGGTGAGACTGACCACGGCGCAGGCGCTGGTGCGGGCGATGGCGGCGCAAAAGACCGAAACCCCGGACGGCGTGCTGCCGCTGTTTGCCGGCATGTGGGCGATCTTCGGCCATGGCAACGTGTCCGGCATGGGCGAGGCGCTGGCCGGGGCGCGCGACCGGCTGCCGACGCTGCGCGCGCACAACGAGCAGGCGATGGTGCATGCCGCCACCGCCTATGCCAAGACCGCGCGCCGGCGTCGCATGATGGCCTGCACCACCTCCATCGGTCCCGGCGCGCTCAACATGGTGACCGGGGCGGCGGTGGCGCACGTCAACCGTTTGCCGGTGCTGCTGCTGCCCGGCGACGTGTTCGCCAGCCGCCTGCCCGACCCGGTGCTGCAGCAGATCGAGGACTGGGGCGACGGCACCGCCACCGCCAACGACGCGTTCCGGCCGTTCTCGCGCTATTTCGACCGCCTGACCCGTCCGGAACAGTTGGTGCCGGCGTTCGGACGCGCCATGGCGGTGCTGACCGATCCGGCGGAATGCGGCCCGGTGACGTTGGCGCTGTGCCAGGACGTGCAGGCGCAGGCGTTCGATTATCCGGAAAGCTTTTTCGCCGAGCACGTCCACCGGCAGCGCCGCGCCCCGCCCGATCCGCGCGAGCTGCACGAGGCGGTGGCGCTGCTGCGCGCGGCGAAGCGTCCGCTGGTGGTGACCGGCGGCGGGGTGCTGTATTCCGGCGCCGAGGCAGCGCTGGCCTCCTTCTGCGCCGCGCATGGCATTCCGTCCGGCGAAACCCAGGCCGGCAAGTCCAGCCTTGCCGCGTCGCACCCGATGAACATGGGCGGTATCGGCGTGTGCGGCGGCAGCGCCGCCAACCGGCTCGCCGCCGAGGCCGACCTGGTGCTGGCGGTCGGCACCCGGCTGCAGGACTTCACCACCGGATCCTGGTCCGTGTTCAAGGATCCCGGGCTGCGGATCGTCGGCCTCAACACGCAGGCATCCGACGCCGCCACGCGCGGCT
>CAXSHC010000187.1:0-5327 GCA_964236745.1 uncultured Acetobacteraceae bacterium | reverse complement strand
TCGCTGCCCCTGGTCGCCGACGCGGCCGCAGGCCTCGCCGCCCTGCACGAGGCGCTCGGCGACTGGCGGGCCGACCCGGGCTGGACCGGACGCGCCGAAGCGTTGCGCGGCGAGTGGCTGCGGGACGCCGCCCCCTATGTCGCCCTGCCGGCGCTGGAACAAGCGTCGCTTCCGTCTGACGCGCAGGTGATCGGTGCCGTGGCGCGCGAGGCGACGCCGGACAGCGTGGTGGTATGCGCCGCCGGCGGCCTGCCGGGCGAGTTGCAGAAGCACTGGCAGGCGGAACGGCCGGGCGGCTACCACATGGAGTATGGCTTCTCCTGCATGGGCTACGAGATCGCGGGCGGCCTCGGCGTCAAGCTGGCCGCACCCGACCGGGAGGTGATCGTGATGGTCGGCGACGGCTCCTACCTGATGCTGAACTCCGAGATCGCGACAACGGTGATGCTGGGGGTGAAGCTCCTGATCGTGTTGCTGGACAACCACGGCTTCGGCTGCATCAACCGGCTGCAACAGGGCATCGGCGCGGCGCCGTTCAACAACCTGTGGCAGGATACCCAGGGAATGGAGCAGATGCCCGCGATCGATTTTGTCGCCCATGCGCGCAGCCTGGGCGCGCGGGCCGAGAAGCTGCCGGACCTCGCCAGCTTTCCCGAGGCGATGCGTCGGGCGCGAAACGCCGACCGCACCAGCGTGATCGTGATCGACACCGACCCGGCCACGGTGACCGAGGCGGGCGGCGCCTGGTGGGACGTGCCGGTGCCGCAGGTGTCGGACCGGGCGGAGGTGCGGGAAGCGCAGGCGGCGTATGCCGACTACCAGGCGCTGCAGCGGATCAGGTTCTGACCATGACGATACGCATCGGCACCAACCCGATCGCCTGGTCCAACGACGACATGCGGGAGCTGGGCGGGGAAACCACCCTGGAAACTTGCCTCGCCGAAGCGCGGGAGGCGGGCTACGAGGGCATCGAGCTCGGCCACAAGTTCCCGCGCGAGCCAGGCGCGCTGCGGGCGGCGCTGGCGCCCCACGGCCTTGCCTGCGTGTCCGGCTGGTATTCGTCCGCCCTGCTCGAGCGCGACGCGGACGCGGAGCTGCGGCAGGCACGGCCGCATCTCGACCTGCTCCGGGCGATGGGATCACCGGTGATGATCGTCGCGGAAACCGTGAACGCTGTTCATGGCGAGCGGGACACGCCGCTGTCACGACGACCGGTGCTGGACGGAAACGGGTGGGAGCGGTTCGCCGGTCGCCTGACCGCGTTCGCCGACGCGCTGTCCCGGGAAGGGGTGCAGCTGGCCTACCACCACCACATGGGCACGGTTGTGCAGTCGGAAGCGGACATCGACGCGCTGATGGCCCGCACCGGCCCGTCGGTGCAGCTGCTGCTCGACACCGGCCACGCCACCTGGGGCGGCGCCGACCCTGCGGTGCTGGCGCGGCGCTACCGCGGCCGCATCAGCCACGTGCACGCCAAGGACATCCGTTTCGACGTGCGGCAACGGGCCGACGCGGAGGACTGGAGCTTTCTCCGGAGCGTGCTGGCCGGGGTGTACACCGTGCCGGGCGACGGCTGCGTCGACTTTCCCGCCATGTTCCGGGCAATGTCCGGATATTCCGGCTGGGTGGTGGTGGAAGCGGAGCAGGACCCGGCAAAGGCGCACCCGCTGTCCTACGCCAGGCTCGGCTTCAACAACCTCCAGGGTTTCCTGGCCGAGGCGGGGCTGCGCTGATGGGCTCGCCGCTGCTGGTCCACCCGATGCCGGGCGACCCGAACGGGATCGTCCAGCGCATCACGCCGCAAACCGCCGGCTGGCGCCATGTCGGCTTCGAGGTAGTGGACCTTCGGCCCGGACAGGTGCTGGCGCGGGACGGCACGGCCAACGAGCTGTGCCTGGTGCTGCTGGCCGGACGGGCGCGGATATGGGCGGGCGGGGAGGATCTCGGTCTGCTCGGCGGACGCACCAGCCCGTTCGATGACGCGCCGTGGTCGGCCTACCTGCCGCCGCGGCTCGGCTGGCGGGCCGAGGCCGAGGGCGTGGTCGAGCTCGCGGTGTGTGCCGCGCCGGCGACCGGACGGCTGCCGCCGCGCGTGATCGGGCCGGAAGCGGTCGGCACGCTGACACGCGGCACCGGCACCAACGCCCGGCTCGTGCGCAACATCCTGCCCGACACCGCCGAGGCGGAGTCGCTGCTGGTGGTGGAGGTGGTCACCCCGGGCGGGCACTGGTCGAGCTACCCGCCGCACAAGCACGACACCGACGGCCCGGACGAGACCTACCTGGAAGAAACCTACTACCACCGGCTGCGTCGCGGCGCCGGCTTCGCCGTGCAGCGCGTCTACACCCCCGACCGCTCGCTGGACGAAACCATGGCGGTGGGCGACCGCGACGTGGTGCTGGTGCCGCGTGGCTACCATCCGGTGGGCGCCCCGCACGGCTTCGACCTTTACTATCTCAACGTGATGGCGGGGCCGGTGCGGCAATGGCGGTTCACCATGGACCCTGACCACGCCCACCTTCCGTATTGAACCGTCTCGCCAGCGCAGGAGCGTTCCCATGGACCTGGTCCAGCACCACATCGGCGGCAGCCGCACCGACGGGCGCGGCGGAAGGCGGGGGGACGTGTTCGACCCGTCGACCGGCGCCGTGGCACGGCAGGTGGTGCAGGGCAACGCCCTCGACGTGGACGATGCGGTGCGATCGGCCAAGGCGGCGTTTCCCGGCTGGGCGGCGACGCCGCCGCTGTTGCGCGCCCGGGTGATGTTCCGGTTCCGCGACCTGCTGGAGCAGAACGCCAAGGCGCTGGCCGCCATCGTCACCGCCGAGCACGGCAAGGTGCTGTCCGACGCGCTGGGCGAGGTCACGCGTGGCATGGAGGTGGTGGAGTACGCCACCGCGGCGCCAGAGCTGCTGGAGGGCGACTTCACCGAGCAGGCCGGGCGCAACATCGATGCGTGGTCGATGCGACAACCGTTGGGGGTGGTGGCCGGGATCACCCCGTTCAACTTCCCCGTGATGGTGCCGCTGTGGATGATGCCGATGGCGATCGCCGCCGGGAACTGCTTCGTGCTGAAGCCGTCCGAGCGCGACCCGTCCGCGTCGCTGATGCTGGCCGACCTGCTCGCCCAGGCCGGGCTGCCGGAGGGCGTGCTCCAGGTGGTGCACGGCGACAAGGAGGTGGTGGATGCGATCCTGCACCATCCTGACATCCAGGCGGTGAGCTTCGTCGGCTCGACGCCGGTGGCGCGATACATCCAGCAGACCGGCATCGCGGCGGGCAAGCGGGTGCAGGCGCTGGGCGGGGCCAAGAACCACGCCGTGATCATGCCCGACTGCGACCTGGACAAGACCGTCGACGCGCTGATGGGTGCCGCCTACGGCTCGGCCGGCGAACGCTGCATGGCGATCTCGGTGGCGGTGGCGGTGGGATCGGTGGCGGACCGGCTGGTCGAGGCGCTGGCGCCGCGCGTGCGGGCCCTGCGCATCGGCGCCGGCACCGAGCCGGACGTGGAGATGGGGCCGCTGGTCACGCGGGCGCATCTCGACCGGGTGTCCGGCTACGTCGACTCCGGGGTCGCCGAGGGCGCCAGCCTGGTGGTGGACGGGCGCGGGCTGAAGCTGCAGGGCTTCGAGCAGGGGTTCTTCATCGGCGGCACGCTGTTCGACCACGTTTCCACCGGCATGCGCATCTACAAGGAGGAGATCTTCGGCCCGGTGCTGGACGTGGTGCGGGTGCCGGACTTCGACAGGGCACTCGGGATCGTCAACGACAACGAGTTCGGCAACGGGACCGCGATCTTCACCCGTGACGGCGACAGCGCGCGTGCCTTCGTGCACGGGGTGCAGGCTGGCATGGTGGGGGTGAACGTGCCGATCCCGGTGCCGATGGCCTTCCATTCCTTCGGCGGCTGGAAGGCGTCCTTGTTCGGGGACCACCACATGCACGGCCCGGAAGGGATCCGGTTCTTCACCAAGCTGAAAACGGTGACGTCACGCTGGCCTGCCGGCATACGCGCCGGCGCCGAGTTCCAGATGCCCACGCTGGGCTGAACAGGGGTCAGCCGCGGCAGTTGGCGAGCCAGCGCCGCGCGTCCGGCACCATGCGGTCCGCGCGCCCGCTGTCGGAAGACAGCTCGACGCAGACCAGCTGGGAAAAGCCTATGGCTTCCAGAGCGTCGAGGCAGGCCGGGATGTCCATGTCGCCGTCGCCAAAGGCGAGGTGGACGTGGTCGCCGCGCTTCATGTCCTCGATCGTCACGCTGCCGAGCTCGCCGACAAACTCGCGTATCGCGTCCTGCGGCACGCGCTCCTGCGTCACCATCACGTGGCCGAGGTCAAGTGCCAGCCGGAGCGACGGGAACAGGTCGTGCAGCTGCCGGAAATGGTCCACGGTGGCGACCATCATCTCCGGCTCCGGCTCCATCGCCGCCGTCACCCCGACATGCTCGGCGTGGGCCAGCACCTGCTCCACACCGGCGCGCAGCCAATCCCAAGCGTCCTCTGCCCGCGCCTCCGGCTTGGGCGAGCCGGCCCAGAACGACATCGCCTCGGCGTCCAGCATGGCGCCGATGTCGAGCGAGCGGCGCAGAAAGGCGAGCCGGTGCTCGCGGCCCTCGGCAGTGGCGCTGACCAGGGTCGGCTGGTGCTTGTCGCGCGGGTCGAGCAGGAAGCGGGCGCCAGACTCGACGACGCAGCCGAGCCCGCGCCGGCGCAGCTCATGGGCGAGACCTTCCGTCCGTCGTTCCCAGCCTTCCGCCATCGGGTCGAGGCAAACGTGGTCGAGGGTCACTGCGATCCCGTCATAGCCGCTGTCTGCGACCAGGGCGACGGCGTCCGTCATCCGGTGATGGGCCGTTCCGTTGGTGTTGTAGGCAAACCGCAGTTCCACGCGCGTACCCCGTCCAGTCGAACGGAAAGTCCGTGGCGCGGGAGAAGTTTCGGCGGGTCGGTACATGCCGTGGAACGGCCCGGACCGGGAAACGGCATGCACCCGTAACGAGCAGTTAACCGATCCCCCGGATGATGACCGGAACTCGTTGCAGGAACATGCCCATGAAACGGAACCGTCTACGCGTGCGCACCCGCATCTGTCTGGGGTTCGGGCTGCTGGTCGCGCTGTCGCTGGGCGTGGCCGGGTTCGGCATCTACCAGATCTCGGGCGTCGGCAGCCAGGCGCGGCTGATGACCGACATGTCGGTGAACATGCGTCGCGTGACGACCATCGCCCGCTTGGTCGAGGCGGTCGGCGGTGCCGAAACGCGATACCGGACCGACCCGAACCCCGCCACGCTGGACCTGCAGCAGTCCAGCAGGAACCAGGCCGGG
>CAXSHC010000186.1:1176-6353 GCA_964236745.1 uncultured Acetobacteraceae bacterium | reverse complement strand
CCAGGTCGTGACGCGGAACAGGTGGCCATACGTGTTGTGCGACATGGTTGGATCGCTGCCGCTCCGCCGGGGACAAGGTGGGTGGCGATCGCCCGGTCGTTCGATGGAGCCTCAATCCGTTCCGAACGGCAATCCGTCGAGCAGGCTTTCGGCCAGAACCGCGACCGCGACCGCACCGCCGTCCGGAATGCCAAGGACCCGGTCTCCCAGGTAGCTCGCGCGTCCGAGGCGCGGGCGCATTGCGGCCGTGGCGTCGGCGCCCGACCGGGCGGCGGCGGCGCAGCGCGTCCACGCATCCCTGTTCCAGCCGGCACTCGCATCCGCCGCACGCAGCGCCTGCACCAGCGGACCCAGCGCATCCACCATGGTGCGGTCACCCGGCCGCGCGCCGCCGAGCTGGCCAATCGCCTCCGCCGCGTCCGCCAGCGCGTCGCGCCAGTCCGGCAGGCCGGGCCGCTCGATCCCGTCCAGGCGACGGGCGGCACGGGACAGCGCCACCGCGTAGAACGGCCCGGAGCTTCCCCCGGCCGCACGCCGCACCGCATCGGCCATCGCCTGCAGCGCGTGCGACGGCGAGCGCCAGGCTCCGGGCGGCAGGGCCAGCACCGCCCTAGCCGCCCGCGTCATGCTGCTCCCGAGGTCCCCGTCCCCCACCTTTGCATCGAGTGCCGCCAGAACGTCCTCGGCGCCGATCAGCCCGTGCGCGGCGGCATGCGCTGCCGTCCGAACCTGGAGTCCGGCTTCAAGGGGCCCCGCTTCAGAAGGACCCGCTTCGGGGCCCCCTGTCCCGGAAGCGGCCACCACCGCGCCGGCATCGGCATGGGCGCGGCCCACGCCGTGATAAACGTCGTCGTTGAGCACGCCCGGTCCCGGCCAGGCCGGCGCCTCGGTGGGCGCGTTGAGAAGCCCGATCAGCGCGTCGTCCAGCGAAAGCACCGTGATCGAGCAGCCGGGCATGTCCAGCGCGGTGAGCAGGTTGCCGCACCAGCCGCGAACGACGTTCACGTTCCTGCCGCGCAACAACCGCAGCGTCGCCCGCATGACGATGTCGAGCTCCATCGGCGGGGTCCCGCCGAGCCCGTTCACCAGCAGCGCGATCCGCTCGCCGCCGCGAAGCCCCAGCTCGTCCACGATCGTCGCCACCATCGTGTCGACCAGCCGGTCGCAGTTCTCGAACACCACCCGCTCCACGCCCGGCTCGCCGTGTATGCCGAGCCCGAGCTCGACCTCGTGCTCCCCGAGCGCGAACCCGCTGGCGCCGGCCCCGGGCAGGGTGCATCCGCCGAGTGCCGCCCCCATCGTGCCGAGCCCGGCTGCGACGCGTTCTGCCAGCGCCTTCACCTCGGCAAGCGATCGTCCCGCCGCCGCGGCAGCACCCGCCACCTTGTGCACCAGCACCGTGCCGGCGATCCCCCGCCTCCGGTCCCGCGGCACCGTGTTCCGCAGCGACACGTCGTCGGCCACCACCACCAGCTCGACCGCGAGCCCCTCGCCGCGTGCGAGCTCCGCGGCGAGCCCGAAGTTGAGCCGGTCACCGGTGTAGTTCTTGACCACCAGCAGCGCCCCCGCCGGTCCGGTCACGGCACGGATCGCCGCGAGCACGGCGTCGACGCTTGGCGAGGTGAACACGCTGCCAGCCACCGCGGCGGCCAGCATGCCCAGACCCACATAGCCGGCATGGGCCGGCTCGTGGCCGCTGCCGCCGCCGGAGATCACCGCCACCTCCCGTACCGCCGCCCACATCGCGCCACGACGCACCACCACGTCGTCGTCCGGCAGCAGCGCCTGGAACGGTGCGCGCGCCACCCCGCCTTCCAGCATCTCCCGCACCACTTGGTCCGGATGGTTGATCAGCTTCTTCACGCGCTTCTCCCCGGCCGAGGTTCCCGCCGCCATCCCGTCACTGCCCGATCAGGTCCCAAACCTGCATCTTGATGGCATGGCAGGCATTGCCGAGCCCCTGCGACGCCACCTGAGACGAGAAGCCGGCGATCATGTCGTCGATCGGCTGCCGGTCGAAGTGATCGCCCTGCATGGCGCGGCACTGCTCCAGGATCCGGCCGGTCAGCGGCCCCACCTTCACCTGCCGCCCCTCATCGCACATGCTCTTGCTTTCCTCGGCGAAACGGTGGAGCCGGGAGAAATAATCGCAGCGGCCGGCATCCATCGCCTGCGGCGGCGCCTGCCGCGCCAGGGCTGCAGCAGGACCAGAAGCGGCGGCGGGCAGCAACAGGACCAGAAGCGGGAGCATCCGGTGCAGACAGGGCGTCATGGTCATCCTTTCCGGACAGGCTGCCCCTGTTTAACGCCCGACGGGCCGCTTCGGCCAAGTTCCGTGCCGCAACCCGCTCCAGGCAGGCGCTGATGCCGGCCATTCGCATCACCGACCGGCTGTGGATCGACGAGAACGAGATCACCCTGAGCTTCATCCGCTCGGCGGGCCCCGGCGGCCAGAACGTCAACAAGGTCGAGACCGCGGTGCAGCTGCGCTGGGCGATGACCGCGTCGCCCTCCATCAACGACCGCGTCAAGGCGAACCTCCGCGCGCTGGCCGGACGACGGCTCACCAAGGACGGCGTCCTGGTGCTGACCGCGCACCGCTTCCGCACCCAGGAACGCAACCGCGCCGACGCGCTGGAGCGGCTGGCGGAACTGGTCCGGGAAGCGGCGAAGCCGCCCGCGCCGATCCGGCGGCCGACCAGGCCCACGCGCGGCTCCAACGAAAGACGGCTGACGGCCAAGACCGTGCGCGCCGCCCTGAAGGGCACGCGCCGCACGGACCGTTCGGATCCCGACGGCTAGAACTCCCGACCGCCGGTGCGGCAACTCCGGATCGGCACCTGGCTTTCCATCTCCATGCTCATCCCGCTCCTGGCGTTTGCGGCATTCTGCCTAATCGTCGTCGTGCTGCAGGATGCCTTCGAGGTGATGCTGCTGCCGCGTCGCGTGGCCCGCCGCTTCCGCGTGGCCCGGTTCTACTTCCGCAGCGTCTGGTCGGTCTGGAAGCGCTGTTCCCGGGCCTTCCGCGGCGCGCGGCGGGAGCACTTCCTCAGCGTGTTCGGCCCGTTGTCGATGGTGCTGCTGTTCACCCTGTGGGCGCTGTGCCTGATCCTGGGCTTCGGCACGCTGAGCTGGACGCTGCAGGCCCACGTGCCGCACGCGTCCCCGCTTGCCGACCAGATCTACATGAGCGGGGTCACCTTCTTCACCCTCGGCTATGGCGACGTGGTGCCGCATTCCCACCTCGCGCGCGCCTTGTCGGTGTCCGAGGCGGGCCTCGGCTTCGGCTTCCTCGCCCTGGTGATCGGCTACCTGCCGGTGCTGTACCAGCTGTTCTCCAGGCGCGAGGCGCACGTGATCCAGCTCGACGTGCGCGCCGGCACCCCGCCCACCGCCTGCACCCTGCTCGCCCGGCACGGCGAGCCGGACGGCCTGTCCAAGCTGGACGAGCTGTTGCGCGAATGGGAGGTGTGGGGCTCGGAGCTGCTGGAAAGCCATCTCAGCTACCCGATGCTGGTGTACTACCGCTCCCAGCACGACAGCCAGTCCTGGCTGGCAGCAATCGCGGCGGTGATCGATACCTGCGCCCTGATCCTGGTCGGTATTGAGGGCACTAAGTCGCTGCAGGCGCGGATGACCTTCACCATGGGACGCATGGTGATCGTCGAGATGGCCCGCTCCTTTGGCGTGTCGCCGTCCCGCTTCGACGGCGGCGACCGGCTGGGAAACGAAGGCTACCGGCAGCTGATCGACAGCCTGACCGAGGCCGGGCTTCGCTGGACCGACGCCGCCAACGCCCAGGACACCCTGGCCGCCCTGCGCGCCACCTATGAGCCCCTGCTGGACGCGCTGTCCAACAGGCTGCTGCTGACCCTGCCGCCCTGGTCGCCCTCGGGAACCAGCCCGGACAACTGGCAGGTCGGGCATCGCGGCATGATCGCGTCCCGCCTGGTCGAGCAGCTGTCGGGCCAGGCGACGGACGAGGACGACCGCACCGAGGAAAAGCTGTGGCGTCGCCTGCGCGCCCGGCTCGACAGGCCGTAGCGCCGGGTGCCGCCGCCGTCGCAGGGCGCACGCGATGGCGCACGCCGAAGCTTCCGGCAAGAATGCCTCCAGGCCGCCTTGTCCACCGAACGGCCACGAACGGAAAACAAGCCATGCGCGGTGTTGTCGTCGGGATCGTCCTGGCCCTGCTTTCATTTCCGGCCTGCCGGGCCCGAACGGCGACGCAGGTGCCGCCGCAGGGTCAGCCGGCCCAAGCGCCTCCGGTCCAGCCGTCCCCGCCGGAGGTGTCCCAGCCCACGCAGCCCCCGGCCGGGTCGCCCGTCTTCGTGATCTATCCGGCCAACCCGCCGCAGCGCGCCACCATCCTGCTGAATACGGCGACCGGCGAAACTTGGCTGCTCGGCGTCAACGGGCCGGGTGGGCAGTTCCAGTGGACACGCATCGCCGTCGGCGATCCGAGCGAAACCGCCGCTTCGCCGCGCTGATCGCAGGCGCGTCGCCGGGCCCTTGCAGATGCGGAACGACTTGGCAGGCGGCGGCAATCCGGGCCAGGCTCGGAACCGATGCTTTTTCCCCAAGGAGCGCGTCGATGGACATGACCGAGCCCATGGCCGGGCCGCAAGCGACGCGCCGCCTGCTCGCGCGCGAGCCGGACTGGCAGTTCAGCCTGATGCTGGCGCTCGAGGTCGTGTTCCTGTTCATCGCCATACCGGCCCTGAGCGCCGGCGGCGTCGACCGAAGTGTGGTGACGCTGCTGCAGCTGGTTCTCGCCGGCACCGCGATCGCCCTTCTGGCCAAGTCGGTTCTGCTCAGGCTGGCGCTGGCGACCAGCTTCGGGCTCGCCTTGTTGTCGCACCTCCTGCCCGGGCTGCTGCCGCACGCCATCACCCTGGGCATGGCGTTCGCGTACAACGTGCTGGTGACGGCGGCGATGGCGCGGGAGCCCGACCATGCGGGCTGACGCGTTCAGAGCCAGGCCGGCCTATCGCGCCGTCACGGCCGCCACCGTCGCCGCGGCCCTCGCGGTCGCCGCCCTCGCCCTGTGGCGGCAGCTGCCGCCGCCCTTCTGGCTGTCCGCGCTGCTGCATCCCTCGCCCGACGCCCTGCCGGCGCTGCTGTTCCGTGACGCCCTGCTGCCGCGGCTGGCCACGGCCTTCCTGGCGGGCGCCGGG
>CAXSHC010000186.1:0-1166 GCA_964236745.1 uncultured Acetobacteraceae bacterium | reverse complement strand
CCTGGGCATGGCGTTCGCGTACAACGTGCTGGTGACGGCGGCGATGGCGCGGGCGGTGTTCGGGGCGGGCGACGTGAACCACCACCGGATCGCGGGCGCCGTGTTCGTCTACCTCAACCTCGCCCTGTTGTTCGCCATCGCCTATGCCGGGCTGACGCTGCTGACACCGCGCGCGATGTCCGGCTTGTCGTCGCGCCCGTCGGCGCACGCGGCGGAGCTGCTGCATTTCAGCGTCACCCGCCTCTCCTCCGTCGGCGCCGGCACCGTGACGGCGCGCTCGCCGCTTGCCGCCAGCCTGTCCGACGCCGAAACCGTGATCGGCCAGCTGTTCCCGGCCATCCTGCTGTCCCGCCTGGTCGGGCTGCACCTGTCGCGCAGCCGTTGAGCCCGCCTTACAGCGCCCGCCTGAAGGTGAGGTTGTAGCGTACCGCCCCCGTGGACGGGTGCAGGCCGGTCTTCAGCACGTCGACCCCATGGAACGCCAGCCGGGACGGGCCGCCCCACACCACCACGTCGCCGTGCTCCAGGCGCAGGCGCCTCGGCCGGTCGGCTCGCGACAAGCCGCCCCACAGGAAGGTCGCCGGCAGCCCGAGCGACACCGACACGATCGGCGCCCCGGGATCGCGCTCGTCCCGGTCCTGGTGCAGCGACATGCGCGCTCCCGGCTCGTAACGGTTGAGCAGGCAGCAATCCGGCACGAAACCCGGATATCCCGCCTGTTCCGCGGCCTTGCGCGCCAGAACGGCGAACGCGTCCGGCATCGCTGGCCAGGGATGGCCGGTATCGGGATCGAGCGGCGCGTAGCGGTAGCCGGCGCGGTCCGCGACCCAGCCGACGGGGCCCGCATTGCTCATCGCCACCGACATGCGCCGGCCGTTCCGGACCACCATGTGCCGGAACGGCGATACGCGCTGCACCCCGTCCAGGCCGTCGAGCAGCGCTGCCGCGTCGGTCAGGGCGGCGCCGCCGAGCAGCACAGCGCCCGGCCCCAGCTCCAGGTCCCCGCGCGGCAGGCCGAGCTCCCCGGTTCCCGGCGGCGCTTTCATGAACGTTGTTCACGCGACGCGTCAGCCGCCGACGCTTCCCGGTCCAGAAGCGCCCGCTTGCGCTCCACGCCCCATCGGTAGCCGGACAGGGCACCGTCCTGGCGGACCACCCGGTGGCAC
>CAXSHC010000185.1:5521-6398 GCA_964236745.1 uncultured Acetobacteraceae bacterium | reverse complement strand
AAAGCTTGGCTGGCAGGCCGAAACGGGCCTGGAAGACATGATCGCGGAGATGGTCGAGGCCGATCTCGCCCGCCATCGCGCCGTGCCGTCCACTACCCGCTGAGCCGCCCCACGCCATGGACATGAGCCTGTTGCCATGAGCGGGCGGCGCATCCTCGTCACCGGCCTCGGCGGCTTCGCCGGCCGGCACCTTCCGCCGGCGGTGACGGCGCTGATGCCGGACGCGATGCTGCTGCCGCTTGCCTGCGACGTCACGGACGGTCCGGCCGTGATCGAGGCGGTGCGTCGCACGAAGCCCGACCTTTGCCTGCACCTGGCTGCGATCGCCGCCATCCCCGTCGCCAACGCCGAGCCGGACCGCACCTGGTCGGTCAACCTGCACGGCACGCTCAATCTGGCGCGCGCGATCCGTGCGCACGCGCCGGCGGCACCCTTCCTGTTCGTGTCCAGCGCCGACGCCTATGGCGCCTCGTTCCGGAGCGGCCAGGCGCTGGACGAGGACGCCCTGCTCGCGCCGATGAACACCTATGGCGCCACCAAGGCCGCCGCGGACCTGGCGGTGGCGGCGATGGCGTCCGACGGGCTGCATGCGATCCGGCTGCGCCCGTTCAACCACGCCGGGCCTGGGCAGGCGCCGGACTTCGCCATCCCGGCCTTCGCGCGGCAGATCGCGCTGATCCGCGCCGGCCGGCAGGAGCCGGTGCTGCGGACCGGCAACCTTCAGCCGCAACGCGACTTCCTCGACGTGCGCGACGTGTGCCGCGCCTATGCGCTGTGCCTGGCCCATGCCGACCGGCTCCCGCCCGGCACGATCCTGAACATCGCGTCCGGCACCGCGCGGCGCATCGGCGACGTGCTGGACGGCCTGCTGGCCGTG
>CAXSHC010000185.1:0-5511 GCA_964236745.1 uncultured Acetobacteraceae bacterium | reverse complement strand
CATCCCGCTCGCGATCGGCAACGCCACCCGCCTGCGGGACACGCTCGGCTGGACGCCGGAAATCCCGTGGGAGCGCACGCTCCGCGACGTGATCGACGACTGGACGATGCGGATCGCGGCCGGGGGCTGAAGCTCCCATGCCGGCCGGCCGCCGCATCCGTTCCCGTTTCGAAGGAGCCTGGTGCCGATGACGCGTCCGCTTCCCGACCGCCTGGTCGAGCGTTTCCTGCGTTACCTCGCTGTTGCCAGCCAGAGCGACGCGCGCGCGACGGTGGTGCCCAGCACGCCTGGCCAATGGGAGATGGCGCGCCTGCTGGCCACGGAACTGGACGCGCTGGGCCTGTCCGACGTCCATCTCGACGAGCACGCGGTGCTGACGGCGCGCCTGCCGGGCACCGTTGCAAGCGCGCCACGGATCGGCTTCTGCGCCCACATGGACACCGTGGATGTCGGGCTGTCGCCAAACGTTCGTCCCCGTCTGCTCCGCTACGACGGCGCCGATCTGTGCCTCAACCCGGAACGCGACATCTGGCTTCGCCTGGCCGAGCATCCCGAAATCGGGCCGTATGCCGGACAGGACGTGATCGTGTCCGACGGCACGGGCGTGCTGGGTGCCGACAACAAGGCGGCGGTGGCGGTGGTGATGACGCTGCTCGACACGCTGCGTCGCGAACAGCCGCCGCACGGCGACGTCGTGGTCGCCTTCGTGCCCGACGAGGAGATCGGGCTGCGCGGCGCCAAGAACCTGGACCTCGCCCGCTTCCCCGTCGACTTCGCCTATACCATCGACGGCTGCGGCACCGGCGAGTTCGTCTACGAGACCTTCAACGCGGCGCAGGCCGCGATCCGGATCGAGGGAGTGAGCGCACACCCGATGTCGGCCAAGGGGGTGCTGGTCAACCCCGTGCTGGTGGCGGCCGACATGACCGCCAACGCCGCCGCGGCCGAGCTGTCGATCCTGATCCGCGACTTCGACGACGCGCGCTTCGCCGAGCGCAAGCGGGAGGTCGCGGAGGCGGTCGACGCGACCCGGGCCGCCCATCCGCGCGCCACCGTGTCCTGCCGCATCACCGACACCTACGCCAACATCGCCTCCAGCCTCGGCAACGACCGCCGCAGCCTCGAGCTGATGGAAGCGGCGTTTGCGGCGGAAGGCATCGAGCCCCGGGTGATCGCGATGCGCGGCGGCACCGACGGCTCGGCGCTGTCGGCGCGCGGCATCCCCACCCCGAACTACTTCACCGGAGCGCACAATTTCCATTCGCCGTTCGAGTTCCTGCCGGTGCAGGCGTTCGAGGCCTCCTACCGGGTCACCGAGCGGATCGTGCTTCTGGCTGCCCAGGGTTAGCTGCCCAAGGCTTGGCTACCCCGCGCTGGACTATCCCGGCCGGATCCCGGGCTGAACCGTTCCAGTTCCTCGTGGTGCAGCAGGTGGACGTGGTTGGTGCGTGCGAGCGCTGCGGCGGACGCGGTGAACCGGGCATTGGACACCACCGCCGCGAACCGGGCCCGGTGATGCAGCCGTGCGGCCGACACCTGCTGCACCGACGCGTTGCCGACCGCCCCCCGGTAGAGCTTGCACTGCACCACCAGGGTCGCCCCGTCCCGCGTGGCCAGCACGTCGGCACCCTGGTCGCCGCTCGCGGCAGTGACCTGCGCGTCCCAGCCCGACCGGCGCAGCAGGATCGCACAATGATGCTCGTAGTCGATTGGGTCCATGCCTGGATCAAACACGCGCGGGTCGCTGGCACCGGGGCTTGCGGCCTGCTGCCTGCGTGATGCGGCGGCGGCGCGCTCGATCATGGCATGAACCCTGGCCTCGATGGGGTTCCACTGTTCTTCCAGGTTGCGGGTAGCGAGGAGCGGCAGCAGCCTCGTCCTGCAGAAGTAGCGCTTCTCCTGCTGCCACTTCTCCAGCCGCACGGTGCCATAGCCGTCCGACGACACCAGCTGCAGCCGCCTGACCTGCAGCCGGTCGCGCTGCGACGCGATCTCCGTCGAGACCATCCGCAGCGCTCGCCCGCGCCGGCGCCAGCCCATCCACCGGCGGCCGATCCCGCGCAGGTTCGCACCGACAACCGCCAGAACCGTGCCGAGCAGCAGGAGCAGCGGTTCCGCCGCAGGATGATGCGAGGCAGGGGAGGGGAGCCGCGCCGGACTGCCGGCGACGTCGGCGGCCCGGAAGAACAACGGCGGCTCGCCTGCCGCCGGCGGCGTCCGGCGCAGCAGGAGCAGGCCCTTCCTGGCGCCGACCCGCTCCCAGCGTTGGTCCGGCGACACGACGAAGCAGCGGTTGTCCGCTGCCGCCCCCTGGTGGACCGGCATCCTGCGGCTTGGCCGCGGTTCCGAGCAGGCAAGCAGCGTGGTCACGCTGTGCAGGAGCGGATCGGCGCCGGCGGGCTGCGACAGCAGGAACACGCAGAACAAGGACGCCAGGAACGCGCGGATCAGGAACCTCTTTGGCAAGGCGGCAGTGGCGCTTCCTACGGCGTCGCGGGCAGCTGGACCAGTGTGTTCCCGGTTCGATCACGGACTGGGCGCCGTGGAACTGGACGGCACAAGCTGGCTCACTGCTCATTTATTACGAATTATTCAGACGATATAACTGTTGTCACATAATCGTGATATGAGCGTCGATCAGGGCAAACCCTCTGATAATGCAACAATTATCCAGCCTGTAGATTGCGGGTCGGAAATGAAATTACTGAGTTCCCTTAACTGACCTATAACGAACTACAGTTATTTTACCGTTAAATAGGTCAGGACTCCCATGTCGACCAACGTCGCATCCACGATCTTCGTCGGCAGCTCGCTTGATCTGAGCGATCTGGCCAGCACCACGATTGCCGGCCCGCTGCTGGCCGATGGCGACGTCGGTTTCTACGGCCACATGAGCGGGGTGATCACCTCGTTCGAGGACGGCACGGAGCAGTCCCTCCTGTCGGAATGGGCGGGCACCGGTTCCGGCCTGGTAGAATTGTCTCAGGCCGAGCCGATGGCCATCATGTCCGTGACGGTCGCCAACACCAGCACCGCCGCGATCACGGTGCCGGTCGGGCAGCTGGTGTCGTCGGCCAGCGGGGTGCAGTACCAGGTCAACGAGATGCCGCGCCTGGCGGCCGGCTGGTCGCCCGGCGGCAGCGGCGACGGCACGTTCGGCGGCTACACCATCCAGCCCGGCCAGTCCCTCACGCTCTACGCGCAGGCGCTGCTCGACGGACCGTCCGGCAACCTGCTGGCGAACCAGGTCACGCAGATCGCTGTTCCGGGCGCCGTGGTCACCGCGTCGAGCCTGATCACCGCCGCCCCGCAATGGGGTGCCGGCACCGTCACCTTGGTCAACAGCTCGAACACCAGCCAGATCATCTACGAGGGCGTGATCGTCACCGGGTCCAGCGGCAGCTACCAGATCGGCGTCGACCCGGCGGTCAGCGGCTTCGTCGCCACCGACGCCGATGCCAGCTCGGGCTACTACGTGCTCAAAGCGGGCGCCTCCATCACCGTGCCGATCGCGTCGGTCGCCGCTGCCACCGCCGCCACGGCCAACGGAATCGTGCTGCAGGAGCAGGCCGAGGATGCGGCCGCGAACTCGATCACGGGCGGCAACCTTCCGGCAGGGGTACACATCGCCGGGTCCAGCGCCATCACCACCCAGGGCGTGACCACGGCGGCCGGCCAGGAGCACGTCTCGGCGCTGGGTAACAACACCGGCTTCTTCACCGACGCGCAAGCGACCCTGTTCACCACCAGCCAGGGGTACGTGCCGACCGAAGGCAACGTCGACACCTACAACGACTACATCTGGACCGCCGAGGATCTCGACAACTGGAAGGCCTATGTCGACAGCGCGCGCGCCGTCGGCATCCTGAACCTGGCGCCGATGCTGTCGGAGTTCGAGACGGTCGACTTCGCTACCGCCGACGCCACCACCTATGTCCGCGCGGCCGCCCTTTACAGCGGCGGCATCACCTTCGACATGCCGTCCTGGTTCTTCCTGGCCCGCGAGCCCGCGTATCAGCACAGCGTGGAGGCGGAGATCCGCTGGGCGACGCAGAATGGCCTGCGCTCCTCCATCACCCTGTCGCCGAAAAGCGGGAACGACGAGAATTTCCTGGCCGACACGCAGCAGCTGGTGGCGATGCTGAAGGCAGCCGGCGCCCTGCCGACCCAGTTCGTGGTCAAGGATGGCGGCGTCACCGGCACCGACGTGATCTATTCGACCACTGATCCGAACTCGCTCAACAACGTCGCCAACTGGCTGTCGGGCCTGACGCTTACCCCCTCCAATTCCGAGTCCGGCCTCGAGAACCGCGGCACCACCGCGCGTCCGGACGACCTGATGACCGGGGTGCAGCAGAAGGAAACGCTGGTCGGACCATCGGCGAAGCAGCCCTTCGCCGTCGCGCAGCTTTTCGCCGAAAGCAAGGCCACGCAAGCCACCCTGACCGTCACCCTTGGCAATCCCGCCCTGGGCAGGCTCGCCTCCGAGAACGAGCTTGGCCAGGTGTCGGCCAACGGTGCCGTGTTCACCGCCACCGGCACGATGGCCGAGCTCACGAAAGCGCTGAACGCGCTGGGCTTCTCCGCTGCCGCAGGCGCGCTCGGCAGCACCGCCCTGACCACCACCGTCGTTGACGCCGCCGGCACCATCACCGGCAGCACCTCGCTCGTCGTCGACAACACGCTTGTCCTGTCCGGCGTCGCCGCCAGCGCCGCCGTGAACGCGCCGCTCGTGGTCGACCCGTCCCTGCTGCTGACGGGCGGAACCCCGTCGGAAATCCTGACGGTCGTGGTTACCTTGTCCAACCCGGCGCTGGGCTCGCTTTGGAACACGGCCGGTGCGGTCGTGTCGGCCGATGGCGGTACGCTGACCTTCAACGGCACGGCGTCGGTCCTGCAGGCCTTCCTGCGCGGGATCGAGTTCATGCCTGCTCCCGCCGTGTCCGGACGCGAGGTCGGGACCATCTCGGTAACAGACGGCACGGACACGATCTCCTCCAGCACAGCGATCGCGGTCGCGGTTGCCACCGGGCTCACGGTGGACAACGTGCCGGTCAGCGCCGTCGCCGCACCGTTCATCGCGAATTCCCCTTACGCGGACATCCTGCTCGCCAAGACCAGCAGCCCCGGGCAGGTGGTCTCGGTGACGGTGACGTTGTCCGGCGGCGGCCGGCTGGTCGATCCTAGCGCCGGCACGGTGTCGGCGAACGGCCTGGTCTTCACCTATGCCGGCACCTTCGCCCAGGAGCAGGCGGCGCTTCGGGCGCTCGAAGTGGTGGTGGCTCCCAGCGCCACCACCTCGACCCAAACCCTGACCTTCAACCTCAACGGCCACGTCGCCACCACCACCCTGAACATCGTGTCCACCGACACGGTGTTCGTGGGCGCGGTGGACGCAACGCAATCGGGATATGCCAGCAGCACCGTGGCGGCCCCGCTTCTGGCGACCGGCAAGATCGGGCTGTTCACCGACTACAACGGCGCCACCGCAGCGGCCATCGCAGGCACCGC
>CAXSHC010000184.1:0-6415 GCA_964236745.1 uncultured Acetobacteraceae bacterium | reverse complement strand
CAAGGCCGAGGGTCTGCGGCAACGCTTCGGTGCCCTCGAACAGCCCGCTGGTCGGCAGGGTCGTGCCGCCCGGCGTGTTGCCGTAGCCGTATTGCGCATAGGGCGTCACGTCGAACGACACCGTTGGCCCCAGCCGCAGATGCGTCGGCGCCAGCGCATAGAACAGCCGGTACGGCTGCTGGTATAGCCGCCAGTAGTTGGTGTCGCCCGCTGTGTAGGTGCCGTCGTAGTTGTCCGGCCCGGAGCGGCCGTACTGCTTCCAGTCGGCCTGGGTGACCTCCGGATAGGCGCTGGTGACGGCGTCGTTCCAGGTGCCGATCAGCGACACGTGGTTCCCGTTCGCCCAGTCGCGCACCAGCTTGACGTCGACGTGCTGGCGCCGGTCGCGGCCGGAGCCGCGCCAGTTGTCGGCCGCCTCGTGCGAATAGGATACAAAGCCGCGTATCCCGCTCGCCCCCAGCGCACCGGTGTCGAGCCGCACGAACTCCCGGCTGGTGCGGTAGGAGCCGTAGGCCCCGTCCACGAACACGCCCTCGTGCGCCGACGGGTCGCGCAGCGTGAGCGACAGCAGGCCGCCTGCCGCGTTGATCACCGGCGTGTCGAGGTCGTCGGTGCCCTGGGCCAGGCTGATGCGCTCGATGTTCTCGGTGTCGGCGAACTGCCCGGGATAGCCGTTGTAGTACGCGATGTCGTTGAGCGGCATGCCTTCCAGCACGTTGCCGATCTCGTCCGAGCCGAGGCCGCGCAAGGACAGGTTGCTTTCCGCGGACAGGCCGAGCGGGTCCGCCTGGGACACGTTGGCGCCGGGCAGGAGGGACACCAGCTGGTAGGCGTTCTCGGTGGGCGCGGCGCGGCGCAGGAAGTCCGAGCTCACGGTGCTGAGCGACTTCGTGGCGGTCTCGTCGCGGATCAGGCCGCCGCCCGCCTGCCCGCCGACCGGACCGTTGGCGGTGTCGACCGCGGCATGGCCGGTGACGGTGATGTCCTCCTGAGCCGATGCCGGAAGGATGCCGACTAGCAGGCCACCCCCCAGAAACAGGGCGTGCGTGCGGAAGTGGCGCATTGGACATGCCTCCCTTCGCTGGAATGACCCAGATCAGGTTCGACGGGTTTGATCTCAGCCCGCGCAGGCGGGCACCCCGGTCATGCCGCTGTCATCCGCCCGTTCGGGTTCCTCCGTCAAGCATCGGCGGCGGCAGGATCATTTCGCCGGCTGGAACCCGGTCTCACCGAACTGCCACAGCAGGAACGCGAACTCGTCTGCGGTCTCGTCGTCGCGCTGCTTGCGGGTGGAGCCGATGCCGTGCCCCGCGTCGAACTCGACCCGGAACAGCACCGGGCGGCGGCTCGCGGTGTCGGCCTGCAGCCTGGCCGTCATCTTGGCCGGGATCCACACCGTCACGCGCGGGTCGTCGGCGCCGCCGGTCAGCAGCACCGCCGGATAGTTCACGCCCTTCCGCACATGGTTGTAGGCGTCCATCGCCAGCATGGACGGGAACTGCGCCCGGTCCTTGACCGTGCCGAACTCGGGAATGTTGGCGGGGCCGCCTGCGGTGTACTCCTCGCGGATGGTGTTGGTGGCGCCGACCCGGATCAGGGCGGCGCGGAACAGGTCCGGGCGCTGCGTGATGGCGCCGCCGATCAGGATGCCACCGGCGCTGGTGCCCTCGCCGCCCAGGTGCGTGCGGTCGGTGTAGTTCTTGGCGATCAGCGCCTCGCCGGCCGCGATGAAGTCGTGGATCGTGTTCTGCTTGGTGTCGATCTTGCCGGCGTCGTGCCAGGCCTGCCCGCCCTCGCCGCCGCCGCGCACGTGCGCCACCGCATACACCCCGCCCCGGTCCAGCCAGGGCAGGAAGGCGGGCGAGAACGCCGGGTCGTAGGAGATGCCGTAGGCGCCGTAGCCGACCAGGTAGGTCGGGCGGCGCCCGTCGCGCGGCAAACCCTTGCGCGTCACGATCGACAACGGGATGCGGGTGCCGTCCGGCGCGGTGGCAAAGGTTTCCACCGACTCGTAGCCGGACAGGTTGCGCGGAAAGGGCGGCAGGATGCCGGTGTCGGACAGGGTGCGGGTGGCCGGGTCGTAGCGCAGCCAGACGCGCGGCCGGACCCATGATTCCAGGCCGACCAGCGCCCCCGGGCGCACCGGGTCGGTGACCAGGCCGCCGGCGCCGTTCTCGTCCGGGGCGATGGTGCCGGCGAACGGCAGCGCGATCGCTTCCGGCCGCACCGCCCCCTCGCCCAGGCGGTGCAGGGCGAACACGGCGCCCTCGCGGGTGGCGTAGTAAAGCCCGTCCTTGGCGGCGGAAATGGCAGTCAGCACGCCGCTGCCTTCCGGCACCACCACGGCGGCGCGCGCGAGGTCGGGGGCCGCGAGGCTGGTCTCGACCGCCTTCAAGCGCGGCGCCCCGTCATGCGTCATCAGGTCGATGCGGTTGCCGCGCACCGCCACGCCCACCACCCCGTCCGACGGCACCGCCACCCGCTTCCAGTCGGCGTGCCCGGCCAGCAGCCCGGACAAGGGGGCGGCATACAGCGTCATCTCCGGCGACACCCCGTTCGACACTTCCGCCAGCGCGTAGTCCGAGCCTTCCGTCACCGAGACCGACGGGAACACGGCCGCCGCCTTGAACGGGAACGGCAGGTGGTCGGAGTCCAGCACCGACACGTCCGTCGACGGGTCCTGGCCCAGCACGTGGCGATACACCTGCATGTGCGCGTACTGCTGGTCCGGCGTCGCGCTGGCGCTTCCCGCCGGCAGCCGGGCGAAGAAGAAGCTTCGTCCGTCCGGCGCCCACGACACGCCGGCGAACTGCGACCGGTCGATGGTATCGGGCCGCAGTGTGCGGGTCGCGGTCTCGATCACGTGCAGGGTGCTGTTCTCCGAGCCGCCGGTCGACACGCCGTACGCCACCAGGCTGCCGTCCATCGACGGCGCGAACTGGTCGATCTCGGCGTGCCTGCCGCCGGTGCCCAGCGTCGACGGATCGACCAACACCGTTTCGTGCCCGGCCGCGTCCAGCATCACCAGCCGGTCGATCTGCGCGCCCGCTTCGCGCTTGAGAAAGAACAGGCGGCCGGCGGCGGGCTGCACCGTGCGCACCCGTGCTGCCAGCCCGCTGACCGCGCCGACCTCCCGCGCCAGGGCGTCGCGCCCCGGGATGCGCGCCAGCACGCTCCTGGCATAATCGTTCTCGGCGTGGAGATAGTCCGGGAACTGCGGCTTCGGCTCGCTTTCCATCCAGCGATACGGGTCGGTGATGCGGGTGCCGAAATAATCGTCGGTGACCGGCTTCACCGCCGCCACCGGTGCCCGGTCCGGCACCACCGCGAAGGCGGCACCAACCGGAGCGGACGCGGCCAGCCCGAGAAGGATGCACAAGGTATGGCTGGTGCGCATGACGCTTCCCGACGCTGAACAGGGTTCAAGCCTGAAGCCCGCTTCACCCATGGTCAAGCACTGGCAACGCCGGCCAAGCTGCCGCAGCGCACTGGACACCGAAGTATTCGTATCGTCTGTACTTGACGACCGCAATCATCTCCGCTGCTCCAAACGGAGGGAGCAGATGCGCCCGCGCATCGGGCAAACCTGATCGCCCTGGTGCCGGTGGTGGGCACAGTGGTGATCCTCGGCCGCACCGTGTTCGGACGCGAAGTGCGCGCGGTCGGCGGCGACGAGCGGATCGCCTTCCTGACCGGGATCAACATCGACCGCACCAAGATCCTCCTGTTCGTGCTGCTCGGCCTGCTGTGCGGCATGGCCGGCCTGCTCCAGGATGCCCGCGACATGGCCGCGACCGCGCAGCTGGGCGAAGGGCTGGAGCTGGACGTGATCGCCGCGGTGCTGGTGGGATCGGTGTTCGTGACCATCGACCGCAAGAAGATCGGCATCATCAAGTAGCGTCCCGCCGCGATGGATCGCGGCGGGACGTCGCGTTCGGCCGGATCGTCAGTCGCGGGGCTTCAGGTGCGGACCGAGCAGCGTCAGGTCTTCCTCCGACAGCCGGTCCGCGGCGGTCCCGGACTGGTGCCAGTAGGGGTAGAGCAGCGGCGGCCGGCTGACCTCCTCCAGGGTGGCGATCTCCTGCGGGGTCAGCACGAGGTCGACCGACTTGAGGTTGTCGACCAGCTGCTCGTCGGTGCGGGCGCCGACCACCACCGTGCTCACCGCGGGGCGCGTCAGCAGCCAGGCCAGCGCCACCTGCGCCGCCGACACGCCGTGCGCCTCGGCCACGCTCACCAGCGCCTCGACGATGTCGTACAGCGCGTCGGTGTCGCGCACCGGCGGCTCGGTCCACTGCGCCAGCTGGCGCGTGCCTTCGGGCGTCGCCTGGCCGCGACGGTGCTTGCCGGACAGCAGGCCACCCGCGAGCGGGCTCCACACCATGATGCCGACCCCCTGGTCCAGCGACGCCGGCACCAGCTCGTATTCCACCTCGCGCGCCTGCAGGGTGTAGTGGATCTGCTGGCTGATCGGCCGGGCCAGGTGGTGGCGCTCGGTGATGCCCATCGCCTTCATCAGGTGCCAGGCGGAGAAGTTCGAAACGCCGACGTAGCGCACCTTGCCGGAGCGCACGAGGTGGTCGAGCGCCTCCATGGTCTCCTCCAGCGGCGTGATGCCGTCGCGCTCGTGCAGCTGGTACAGGTCGATGTAGTCGGTGCGCAGCCGCTTCAGGCTGGCCTCGCAGGCGCGGATCAGGTGGTGGCGCGAGGAGCCGGCGTCGTTCGGGCCCTTGTCCATCGGGAACCTGGCCTTGGTCGCGACCAGCACGTCGTCGCGCCTGCCCTGGAGCGCCTCGCCGACGATCTGCTCCGACAGGCCGGTGGAATAAATGTCGGCGGTGTCGAAAAGGTTGACGCCCGCGTCGAGGCACAGGTCGATCTGGCGCTTCGCGCCGGCGAGATCGGTGTTACCCACCTTGGCAAACGGGCCGGTGCCGCCGAAGGTCATGGTGCCTAGGGTGAGCACCGAAACCTTCAACCCGGATCGTCCCAGCGTGCGATACTGCATGATCAAACTCCTTCATCAGTCATCCGCGGCCACGAGGCGTCGGCGGATCGTCCGTCACCTGTCATACAGGATCGCGCTCCCAGCCGACAGCGACAACGCACGGCCCCGGATGAGTGCCGTGTTCATGGCGACCGGTCGGACACCCGGGATGTGGCGACACCCCAACCCAGGAGCAACCCGCCGATGAAGGCCATCGTCTACGACGCCCCGCGCTCGTTCAGCTACCGCGATGTTCCCGAACCCGGGATCGCGCACGACGACGTGCTCATCCGCGTCAAGGCCTGCGGGCTGTGCGGCACCGACCTGCACATCCACGAAGGCGAGTTCGGGCCCCGCTTCCCTTTGATCCCTGGCCACGAGTTCGCTGGCGAGGTGGCGGCGGTCGGCAGCGCCGTGACCGACTGGCGGCCTGGCGACCGCGTGGTCGCCAACTGCAACCGCGCCTGCGGGCACTGCTTCCAGTGCCGACGCGGCCAGTTCCTGCGCTGCGAGAACCTCCAGGCCTACGGCATCCAGATGGACGGGGGCTTCGCCGAGTTCCTGCGCGTCAAGGCGGTGGACGTGTTCGCCTTGTCCGGCCTGCCCTGGCGCGAGGCGGTCATGGTGGAGCCGACCGCCTGCGCCGTGCACGGCATGGACGTGCTGGCAGCCAAGCCCGGCGCCGACGTGCTCATGTTCGGCGCGGGCCCCACCGGGCAGGTGCTGGCGCAGCTGCTCAAGCGCAACGGCGCCGCGCGCCTGACGATCGCGGCGCCCGCCGGGCCGAAGCTGGCCCTGGCCGAGCGGCTTTCCGCGGACCGCGTGGTCGCGGTGGACCGCAACGACGCGGACGCGCATCGCCGCGCGCTGCGCGACATCAGCCCCAACGGGTTCGACTATGTGGTCGAGGCCACCGGCGCGCCGGGAATGTGCGCCGAAGCCATGCGGCAGGTGCGCCGCGGCGGCGAGCTGCTGATCTACGGCGTCTATCCCGAGGCGGCTACGTTCCCAGTCAACCCGTTCGACGTGTTCCGCAACGAGATCACCATCAAGGGCTCCTTCGCGCAGATCCACGATTTCGGCCGCGCCCTGACCTATCTCGAAACCGGGCAGGTCAAGGTGGACGAGATCGTCAGCGACGAGTTCGAGCTGAAGCACTGGAACCGCGCGCTGGAGAACGCGTGGCAGCGCCGCGGCATCAAGTCCGTGCTTCTGCCGCCCGGATCCTGAGGAACCCGGCCGGTCGCGCCGGCCCGTCCGCGACTCATCTTCAACAGCAGCCGGAGTTCCTTCATGTCCTCACACGCGGCAACAGCCGGTCCAGTCCCTGCAACAACCGGCCCGGTCCCGTCGGAGGCTGGCGCGCGCGCCCAGCCGCAGCGCCACCGGCGGCTGCTCCGGCACGTCCTGAACCTCGACGACTTCGAG
>CAXSHC010000183.1:5809-6425 GCA_964236745.1 uncultured Acetobacteraceae bacterium | reverse complement strand
GCCGTCCCAGCGTCGCCGCCGGCGGATGCTCCCGCCAATGCGGCGGCCGCAGCCGCGCCACCCGCCCGCCTTCCTGGTCCACCATCAGCAGGCAGGACGGCAGCAGCACCCGAACCTGCTCGACGAGGCCGCGCAGCTGGTGCGGGTGCTCGATGTTGCGCTTGAACAGGATGATCCCGAGCGGCGGGAGATCCGACAACAGCGCGCGTTCGTCGCCGCCCAGCACCGGCCCGGACAGCCCGACGATCGCGGCACGCGCCATGGCTCAGAAGTCCGCAAGGGTGCAGGCGATGCCCGCCCCGTGCAGCCTGCCGCAGAACGCCTGCGCGTCGGACGCGCCGTCGAAGCCCGCCATCCGCAGCCGGAAGAATCGCCTGCCGTCCCGGCTGACCGGCACGATCGACGGCTCGCGATTCGCGAACAAGGCGGGTGCCCGGTGCGCCAGACGCGTCCATTCCGCTCGTGCCGCCGCCTCGCTGTCCAGCGCCGCAAGCTGCACCGCATGATCACCCGACGCGGCAGGCGCCGCAGCCTCCGGCGCCGACGGCACGGCGACCGCTGGAGCGTCCATGGCCTCGGCGTCGACGCCATCGCGCGGCAGGATCTCGACGAGGAA